>CAZFGM010000061.1:2748-10927 GCA_964518515.1 uncultured Alcaligenaceae bacterium
CAATTTTTCTTTCCACTCCCTACCTCAAGGAAACGGAGAAGAGGATCGTGGTTTCGTGTCGGGGGTACATGGTCCTGCTGCTGATCGGCGCGGGACTGCTGGGCGCCTATTGGGCGGCGCGGGCGCAAGATCGTCCGCCGTGGCCGTCCCGGCCCATCGTCCCGCCCGACGAAATAATTATTTCTCCTCCCGCGGCGCCTCCCGGCAGTTTGCCGCAACTTCGGGCCCAACCTCTCGACCCGAGTAAGGAAATCAAAATCATCGACCTCCCGGACTCCCCTCCCTCGCCGAAACCTCCCGGGCCTCCCAGGGGACCGGGGGAAAAACCGGCCGAGGCGAGTAAGACCCCTTCCGCCAAGGGTCCCACAATCACCGAGCTTCCCGTGCCGATTCCAAAGATCGATCAGGGCCTGGCGAACCCAGACTCCAAGAACACCGCTACGGTTTTGATCGGCGCGCAGCAGAATGCGCCAGCGCCGGGCGGCCCGCCGCCGATGCCGCCGCCGCCTTTCCCTCCGACGAAACCACAGCTCCAAGATCCGCCGGCGCCGCGGGGGGGAAATAACCCTCCGCCGGAGGTGAAACCGGAAAACAAATCCCTCAATCCGGCGCCCCTGGCTGGACCAAAAAACCGGCCGCTGTTAGTGGTGCCGCTGGCCCCGGAAAATAGTCTGGAAACCGATCCTCGCATCAACGTGGCGGAACCCAAGCGTCCGCCTTCCTTGCGCGTGGTGGTGCCGAACCGCCGCTTGCCGGGGACATTTGCCGAGCAAGAACATATTTCGGGATTTGGCTCCCGCCCGCCGCTGTTTGGGCAGGGGGATATTTCCGCCCCGGCGGTGGTGG
Organism: uncultured Alcaligenaceae bacterium; assembly: GCA_964518515.1. Classification (GTDB taxonomy): domain Bacteria; phylum Planctomycetota; class Planctomycetia; order Gemmatales; family Gemmataceae; genus CAZFGM01. The sequence continues at coordinate 3,595 of CAZFGM010000061.1, forward strand.
TGGAAAAACGCGGGCCGAGTTCGGTTCGTTTCGGGCAAAAAGCGTCGTATGAAATTTTCGTCCGCAATCGCGGCACCTTGCCGGCGCAGCGCATCCGGGTCGAAGATGAAATCCTCGGCGGCGGCCGGTTCACCGGCGGCACTCCGGCGCCGCATCTGCACGGCGATCGGGCCGTGTGGCTTCTGGACACCTTGCCCCCGGGCGGGGAATCCCGCCTGATCGTCGAAGTGCAACCGGCGTCCAGCGGGGACATTCTGTCCACCGTCACGGCGGCGGTTTCCTCGAGCAGCATTCGCACGGTGGTCACCCACAGTCCCACTCCGGGCCGGGTCAACCTGGTGGTGAATGGACCGGGGCAGGCCGTCGCCGGCCAGACCGTGGACCTGGAAATCCGCCTGACCCACACCGGCAGCCACAACCTTACCGGGTTGTTGTTGCGGGTTCAGCTACCCAAGGACAAGGTCACCACGTCCTGGGGAAATGAAGTCGAAGCGGATATCGGCACGCTGGCCCCGGGTGAGAACAAGACGATCAAATTGCCGGTCCAGGCCGTGCATCCCGGCCGGCACGTTATCCTGGTGGACATTCTGGCCGGGCAGCAACCGCTGGCCAACGGACAAACCCTGCTGGTGGTGACGGCCAAGGGCCTGAGCCTGCGCCAGACCGGCGCCGCCCGCTTCGTTCTGGATCGGGAGGGGGAGTTGCAATTTGCCGTCGCCAATTATCAGGATTTCCCGGCCCGCAACGTGGTGGTCACCCACACCTTGCCGGAAGGGCTGACATTTCTCGGCGCCAGCGATCGCGGTCTGTTCCGGCCGGAAACGCGGACGGTGCACTGGCTGGTGGATTACCTGGCGCCAACCGATTCCCGGAATTTAACGGTGCAAGTGCAGGCCAAGGCTCCGGGCCAGCGCGACCTGCAGGCGGTCGCCCGCGCTCAGGGCGGCGAGGAAATCCAGGCCCGCGGGCTGGTGACGGTGAGCGGTGTGGCTGCCCTCGGGCTGCACGTGGCCGACCGGGACGATCCGCTCGAGGTGGGCAAGGAAACCGTTTACGAAATTCGCGTCGTCAACGCCGGCAATGCCCCCGATACCGACGTACAGGTCCAGGCCTGGATTCCCGAGGGTCTGACGCCGCGGAAAATCCAGGGCCCAACCAGTTACCGGCTGGAAGGACGGCGGGTGATTTTTGCACCCTTGTCCCGGCTGGATGGGCAGGGCCAGGCGGTTTATCAACTGGCCGCCCTGGCCCGCAGTCCCGGCGAGCAGCGCCTGCGCGTGCAGGTGACCAGCGCCCAGGCGCCCACGCCGCTGACCCGGGAAGAACGCACGCTGGTATATCAGGATTGAAAAAAAATCCCGAACAGGGCATGAAGCCGTCCCGCAGCCGGAACAACAAGTAAACAAGTGTGAATAATGAATTTTCCGAAAAGATTTCTTTGCCAAAAGGACGGGGACTCGCTATGCTTCCTACCACTCGTATTTTCCACCTCCGCGTTAGCGAAGCGACCGGCCATGAAGGCCGCCGACCGGGGAATGGATTCCCCTATTTTTGCCCTTTCCTTTCGAGCAATTCTTCAGCGATTCGCCGTCACAAAGCTTTTTGTAGAAAAGCAACCAGGCCCGTTTTCCATGCAACAATCAGGGCGGCAATTACTTGCCAACGACCGGGCCGCTTGATCTTGAGCGGTTGCTGAGCGGCTGCTAATATCCGGCGGCCAAGTGGGACGGCCTCGAAACCCGGCACCTTGATCTCCAAACGCCTCCCAGATCCGCCTTTCGCAGCCCCCTCTCTCCCCGCGCGGGAGAGAGAAGGGGAGAACGGAACCATTGGGAACGCGGACGCCGGGCACTTCCACGGACGGAAGCGTCCGGCCCCGTGGCGAGGGGAGGTAGGTCATGAGCGCGGGTAAAACCGAGAAGGAACAGGTCCGCGTCCACATCCGCTGGATGATTCGCCGCGATATGCCCGAAGTACTGCACACCGAGCAGCAAAGCTTCGATTACCCCTGGACTGAAGAAGACTTTCTCCGCTGCCTGCGCCAGCGCAACTGCATCGGCATGGTCGCCGAGCAAGGCGAGAAAGTCGTCGGCTTCATGATCTACGAGTTGCACAAGGCCAAGCTGCACATCATGAACTTCGCCGTCCATCCCGCCTACCGCCGCGGCGGCGTCGGCGCCCAGATGGTCGCCAAGCTCATCAGCAAGCTCTCCAGCCATCGCCGCACCCGCATTACCCTGGAAGTGCGCGAAACCAACTTGACCGCCCAGCTTTTCTTCCGCAAGCAGGAATTCAAGGCCACCAAGGTGCTGCGCAGCTATTACGAAGACAGCGGCGAGGACGCCTTCCTCATGGAATACCGCTTCGCCGACGCCGCCGGCGACGATCCGGAAGAAACCGTCAACCGCATCGCCCAGTACGAAGAGAATTGACCATCCCAAGCCTGCAGGCGAATCTTCGAGCCTGCGGGGTTTGGCGGGAATAGGCCCTTGCCGTCGTTACCCCCAGGGCTCGAAAAGACTCGCCCTGGGGGCTTACCATTCCCGCGGCCCTGTTTTCCAAGATTCTCTCCTTTGCCGCGGCTCCCCTTGCATTTCCTAGGCCTTCCCCTTATGGTCCCCTCCCCCGCGATAGAGGGCGTGGTATTTCCGCGCAGAGGACTGGAATCATGGAAATGCGAAAATATTTCACCCGCCAGCTCTTGCCTTCGTTTCAACCCAGCCAACCACAGCCCAGGGAGGAGGCCAGCATTCCGGGTCCTGAACTGGATTTGGTTCTGACCAGGACAAGCGTTTCGGACGATGACCAATCGTCGGCGGGGTTGGAGACCCGCACCGAACCTTTGCAGAAGCGCGTCGAACCTTTCCCCTTTCACAAGGTTCACTATTACCAGCCTCCCGCAAGAAAGCGCCCCGCCCGGCGGCTGGCCCTGGTGCTGACCCTGCTGGTGAATGGGCTTACCCTGAGCCTTTTAAGCTGGGTTTTTTCTGCCTGCCTGGGCCGCGCGAAATCCCCGGAAATGGACTTGCATACCGCTGGGCCGTCCTCTACAGTCATAGCTACCAGTGCGAAGGAGCCGGTGCTGCCGCCTCCTGTGCCCGAAAAAATCCAAGTACCCACGTTGGAGGAAAAAACCCCGGTCGCTGCTCCTCTCGTGCTGGTCCCGGAACCGGAACTCAAGATCAAACCCGTACCACCGCCCCCGGATGTTGTGGTGCCGCCGCCTCCCGCGGAGATGGTCCCGGCCCGCAAGTCGGAGCCTTTAGCAAACGCGCTGTGGCAGCCGTACCTGGTTTTTACTCAACCCCACGGAGAAACACCTATGTTGCGCAACTGGAAAATGCTCCAATGGGCCTCCGCCCTGGCCGCCGTTGTTACCCTCACCCCTGTCGCCTTTGCCCAGGAAGATGTCAAGACGCTCTCGGACCGTCTCGACAAGCTGGAAAAAAACCTAACAGACAAGATTGAAAAAGCTGTCGGGGAGAAAGTGGAAAAAAACCTGCAAAAGGTCATCCTGGATACTTTCAAAAATATGAGAAGCCTCCTGGAAAAAGATATTGAAGACTTGAGAGCACAGGTTCTGGCTAAGGATTTGGAATTCGAAAAAACTAGGGCCAAGCTCGACCAACTGGAAAAACTGGTGATAAAAATCGGGGCCGACCTGGAAGTCATCAAGAATCGTCTCGCCGATAAAGCGAACTCGCCGATGGATAAGGCCCTCGACGAGTTGAAAATCAAGCTGGAAGCGATCGAAAAAGCCCTGGAAGGGCCCAAGGTCGTCGTGAAATCTCCGGCGGCCACGGGCCGGGTGGTCCTGGTCAATCTCTGCCAGGAAGAAATGCTGTTCGTGATCAACGGCCGATCCTTCCGGGTGCCGCCGAACACGAACCTGCCGGTGGAAGGCCTGGCCGCGGGGTCGCTCACCTATGAGGTCTTGTCGCCGACCTGGGGCCGCCGGGCGTTGCGGACCACCACCTTGAACCCCAACGAAACCCTTACCCTGACCGCCCGATATTAGCGGTCATTTGTCGCCTTTCGCTCCGCGAAAGGAGGTCTTTCGCGGAGCGAAAGACGACAAAGGTTACCTTTTTTTTGTTTAGCGGGGAGCCGAAGGCGACGGCGGAAGGGCATCTCCAACTCCCGTCGCCTTCGGCTCCCCGCTAAACAACCCTTTTTCCCGCAAATTCCCGGATTAAACTTGCGACTGTCGGTCCCTTGCTCTATTCTCCAAAAAATCCCCTGAACCAATGGTTTCTCAGCGCCAAGGAGACCACACCCATGCACTTCTGGAAAAAGCTACCCTGGATTCTTTGTTTGACTTGCGTGGTAGCCCTGCCGCGATTCACTCTCGCGGACGACAGAAAGAAAGGGCAGACCCGCAAACAACTCGAGGAATTGACAAAGCTGGTCAAATCCCTGAAAACCGACCTGGCCGACTTGGATACGCGCCTCAAGAAAATGGAAAGCGCTGTCGCCGCCTTGACCAAGCCCACGGAAACCAAGTCGTATTATCCGCCCACCAATGGGAAAACTCTGGAAGAAATCAACAATAAACTCGATAAAATCCTGGCCAAGCTGCAGGCCCCTACCACCCGGATTTCCCAATACCCGCCCCAGACCACCGGCCGAATCCATTTACTCAATCTCCTGGTTGAGGATGTGCTGTTTATCGTCAACAACCGTAATTATCGCGTTCCCGCCGGCAGGTCCCTGATGCTGGAAGAACAAACCCCCGGCACGATCTTTTATGAGGCCTGGTCCGATAACCGCGGACGCCTCCGCCAGAGTACCTTTATGCTTTCACCAAACCAGACCATGACTTTGACCGCGCACTAAGGCGACCGGCAGAAAAAAACTTACCGTAGCCGCGTTCGCCAGAACGCGGGCAGCCCGCACTCTGGCGAGTGCGGCTACGGGTAGATTAAATCCTGCCGTTCGCCTAAGCCATATCCCATGATTATCACCATCGACGGTCCGGCCGGGGCGGGCAAGAGCAGCGCGGCCCGCGCTTTGGCCGGGCGTCTGGGGTTTGATTTTCTCGACACGGGGGCCATGTACCGGGCCGTCACGCTGGCCGGTTTGCGTGCGGATTGTGATCTCACTCAGGAGGAAGCCCTGAGCCAACTCCTGCGGGATTTTCATCTGGATCTTCCCCCGGGGCGCGTGCTGGTCAACGGCGAAGATGTCACGGCGGCCATTCGCGCGCCGGAAGTGACCGCCGCCTCGGGCGCCGTGGCGCAAAGCCCGGTGGTCCGCCGCCGCCTGGGAGAGTTGCAACGGGCTCTGGCGGCCGGCCGCCACATCGTGTGCGAGGGCCGCGACCAGGGGACCGTGGTCTTTCCCCAGGCCGCCTGTAAATTCTTCCTCATCGCCGACCCGGTTGAGCGCGCCCGCCGCCGCCAGCGCGAGTTGGCCGAACGCGGCACCTCTCTCACCCTCGACGACATCCTCCGCGCTCAGGAGGAACGCGATCGCCGCGATGCCGGTCGCGACCTCGCCCCCATGGTTCCCGCGGCGGATGCCATTATTCTCGACAGCACGCATCTTACCTTGGAACAGGTTGTGGACAGGATGGAACAGGAAGCCCGAACAAGAATGCCGATTGCCAATTGCCAATTACCGATTGAATGCAAGACAGGGAAGGAAAGACGTTAATCAATTGGCAATTGGCAATTGGCAATTGGCAATTGGCAATTGTAATTTTCCCCATGGCACTCTACCCAGCCAACCTTTTAATTCCGCCGGAAACTTTCCTCTCGCGGATGCGGTATGAGGCCACCTACGGGCTGTCGTCGTTGACCATGACCCTGGGTTTCAGTATGCGCGCCGCGGGAAGTTGTCACGTGCCCGGAACCGGGCCGGCCCTGTTGGTCGCCAATCACCAGAGTTTTTTGGACCCGCTGCTCGTCGGTTTGGCGTGCCGACGGCAGCTCTGTTATCTGGCGAGGCAAACCTTGTTCCACAATCCGCTGTTCGCCTGGCTGATTCGCGGGCTCAACGCCGTGCCCATCGATCAGGAAGGCATCGGCAAGGAAGGGATCAAAACCGTGCTGGCGTTGCTCAAGGCGGGCCGGGCCGTCGTCGTTTTCCCCGAGGGTGAGCGCACCGGCAATGGCGCCATGCAAGAACTCCGGCCCGGCATCCAGCTCCTGGTGAAACGGACCGAGGCACCCGTCGTTCCGGTGGGGATTGCCGGGTCGTACCACGCCTGGCCGCGCTGGCGCAAGTATCCCCTGCCCGCCCCTTTGTTTCTGCCGGCCAGCGCCCGGACCATTGCGGTCGCCATCGGGCATCCGTTGGATTCCTCGCGACTGGCCACTTTATCGCGCCAACAAGTGCTGGAGGCATTGTTCCGGGAATTGCAAACCGTCGCCGCCCGCGCCGAACAACTTCGCCGCAAATAAAATTGGTGAGTGGTGAGTGATGACCACCGGGGACACAATCAACGAGGTCTTTATGTCCGACCTTATCCTTTCCATTCTGGCACATCCCGACGATGCCGAATTTATTTGTGCCGGCACTCTGATTCGACTGCGCCAGGAGCACGGCTGGCAGATCCATATCGCCTCGATGACGCCGGGGGATTGCGGGTCGATGGAACACGTCGCCGACGTCATCAGCGCCCTGCGCCGCGGCGAGGGGGCCAAGGCCGCCGCAGTGATCCAGGGAACCTATCATTGCCTGGAAGAGCGCGATCTGTTGATCTTTTACAACGACTGCACGCTGGAAAAAGTGACCCGCTTGTTGCGCCAGGTCCGGCCGCGGATTGTCTTGACTCACAGCCCGGCCGATTACATGCTCGACCACGAAGTGACAAGCACGATCGTTCGGGCGGCCGCTTTTGGCGCTCCTATTCCGAATTTTCTGGCCGACCGCAACCTGGGCCGGCCCATGCCGCACATTCCGCACCTGTATTATTGCGATGCCATTGAGGGCAAAGATCCCCTGGGCAAGGAAATTCCCCCCGCGTTCACCATCGATATCAGCGGGGTTGTGGAAACCAAGGCGGACATGCTCGCCTGCCATACCAGCCAGCGCGAGTGGCTGCGGAAGCACCACGGCATGGACCAGTACCTGGTGGCCATGCGCGACTGGTCGGCGCGGCGCGGCCGGGAGGCCGGCGTCGCCGCCGCCGAAGGTTTTCGCCAGCACCTGGGGCACAGTTACCCGCAGGATAATTTGCTGGGCCAACTCCTGGGCACGGTGGGGGCCGTTTAGCGGGGAGCCGAAGGCGACCGTATTGTCGAGCGGTCGCCTTCGGCTCCCCGCTAAACAACTTGAGCAATCTCTCCTGCCTTTTCCCCCGTCTAGGTTGATAGAATGGTACTCGTAG
>CAZFGM010000061.1:11027-18077 GCA_964518515.1 uncultured Alcaligenaceae bacterium
AGCCTGACTTTGATCCGCGTCAGGCTGGAAGCCTAACCTACCTCTGGACGGTGTCTTTATTCCAAGGAGAAATCCATGGTTCGCAAGTTCTGGTGCAGCCTGTTCCTTTTGGCCGGCCTGGGGAGTTTTATCCAGGCCGATGAGCCGGCCAAAAAACAGGCCAAACCGCAAGTCGAGGTCGTTTTCTGCCTCGACACCACCGGCAGCATGGGCGGACTGATCGACGCCGCCAAGCAGAAAATCTGGTCGATTTGCAACCAGATCGCCGGCGGCAAACCCACTCCCGACCTCAAGGTCGGCCTGGTCGCTTACCGTGACCGCGGCGATGAATATGTCACCAAGGTCTTCGACTTGACCGACAACCTCGACGCCATGCACGGCCATTTGATGGGCTTCCGCGCCCAGGGCGGCGGCGACTTCCCCGAAAGCGTCAACCAGGCCCTGCACGAAGCGGTCACCAAGATCAACTGGAGCAAGAACAAGAAGACTCTGAAAATCATCTTCCTGGTCGGCGACGCCCCGCCGCACATGAATTATCCGGACGATGTTAAATACCCCGAAACTTGCAAAATCGCCGTCAAGAACGACATCATTATCAACAGCATCCAGTGCGGGGCCAACGCGGAAACCAAAGACTACTGGGAAAAGATATGCCGGCTGGCCGAAGGGTCGTATGTGCAGATCGACGCCCGCGGCGGCCCGGTCGTGACCGTGGCCACGCCGTTCGACGCCGACCTGGCCAAGATCAACACCGAACTGGCCACTTCGACGCTGGTGTTCGGCAAAAAAGGCAAGGATAAAGGCGAGGCCCTGCGCCGGCTCGATGAAGCAAAAAAACTGCCGTCGGCCGCGGCCGCCGACCGCGCCGGCTTCGCCGGCAAGTCCGGCATGGCCGCCAGCTATGACCTGCTCGACAGCATCAAGCAGGGCAAGGTCAAGCTGGAAAGCCTCAAAAAGGACGAACTGCCCGCGGAACTGCAAAAGCTGAGCCTCAAGGAGCAGCGCGAATACCTCGACAAGCTCGACACGAAACGCCAGGAGCTGTTGACCAAGGCCGCCGACCTCGATAAAAAGCGCGGCGCCTACATCGCCAAGAAGTTGGCCGAGAGCGATAAAACTCGCGCCCGCGACAGCTTCGACAACCAGGTCTTGCGCGTCCTGCAACGTCAGGCGACGCGGGTAAACATCAACTACGGCACGGACGAAAAGAAGAAGTAACGTTCGCCTGTTTCGCGCACACGGTATCCTGGCAAGGGTTATTGCCTTTGCCAGGATATTGCCTGCGCGAAACGCAAACGGGGTATTGAGGATTTCGGAATAATTGAGCATAATTACTCAGCGGCCCGATTCGAAAGAGCGGGCCTTCCCCGCCAGGATTTTCCTTCAATCCATGGAGTTTCCTATGTTTCGCGCTGGCCGCTTGATATTGGCAACGGTCTTCTCCCTGGGCCTTCTCTTTCCTTCGTCGGTAGAGGCCCAGAAGAAAGCCGGCAAGGACCCCAGTGCGGCGTTTACCAAGACCAATCCGCAATTCTTGAAGGCCTTCCGCGAAGTGGTGGCGCCGGCCGCCAAGAGCACCGTCCGCGTCCTGTGCGACGGCAAGGACACCGCCCTGGGGTTCGTCGTCGAGGCCGACGGCTGGATTCTGACCAAGTACAACGACCTCAAGGGCAAGATCACCTGCAAGCTGCGCGACGGCTCGACCCACGACGCCAAGCTCGTCGACGTGCACAAGCAGCACGACCTGGCCCTGTTGAAAATCGACGCCAAGGACCTCACCCCGGTCCTCTTGGCCGATAGCCGCACGGCCCACGCCGGCAACTGGGTGGCCTGTCCGGGCACCGGCGCCGATCCGGTCGCGGTCGGCGTGGTCAGCGTCGCCACCCGCGATCTGCCCAATAAGGGCGGCCCGTTCGCCCTGCCCGGCGCCAACGCCGGCTATCTCGGGGTGCAACTCGACCTGGATTTCGCCGGCGTCAAGATCGCCAAGGTCATGCCCAAGACGCCCGCCGCCGCCATCGGCTTGAAAGATAACGACCTCATCCTGGCCTTGCAGGGCAAACTGGTCAATCAGGCGGATGAATTCATGGCACTGATGAGTAAGCAAAGGGCCGGCGACGTCGTCACCCTCAAGGTCAAACGCGGCGAGGAAGAGCTGCACTTCAAGCCGAAGCTGGACAAGCGCCCCTTCAACCGCGGCGATTTCCAGAACAGCATGGGCAACAAGCTGTCCAGCCGGCGCACCGGCTATCCCACGATCTTGCAGCACGACGCGGTGGTGGACCCCGTGGACTGCGGCGGTCCGATCGTGGACCTGGAAGGCCGGGTCATCGGCATCAACATCTGCCGGGCCGGCCGAGTGGAGACCTGGGTGGTGCCGTCGGAAGTGATTCGCCCGTTTTTGCCGGACCTGAAATCCGGCAAACTGGCCCCGCCCAAGGAAGAACCACCCAAGAAAGAGCCGGAGAAAACCAAAAAGGAAGACAAAAAGTAAGGGAAGTTCTTCAAGCTGCCGGTGTCGGAAATTTCAACACGAGAGTGTTGGGCCGCATGGCCACGATGAATATTCAAGGTGGTGGGGCCGGAGAAAAAACACCAACCCCCGCCGAAAACATTGCCGATCACCTGATCCAAAACCATCCAAAACGATTCGGTCGGGACAGGCCGAAACTGGTTCAAGAGATTCAAAATGTGATCGACAACGCTGCACTCCATCACACAGTTCAACACGGACCGCTGGCCGGTTCGAGATTTTACCATTATCATGGCAAGTCCGTCATGGTCCGCCCAAATGGACAAGGAACGATGGTGAGAGATCCTAACGCGGCTGAGCCGCAGTGTAGTCGTCACGCTCCGCGTGACGAGAATCCTCACGCGGAGCGTGAGGACTACACTCAAGCAGCTTGAAACCAAAATCTTCTCCGCGCCGTGCGGAGAAGTTGGAAAAATTGAGACTAACGGCAACACTTTCAGAACCTGGGTAGCCTTGGAACCGTAAGGGTCCGCTGCAAAGGTTGCGGGGCGGTGATTCCTGTTCGAGGTCGTTCGGAGGTTTCATTCCATGCCGGCAAGTATTCATCTTAGATCCGAAGAACTTCGGATAATCGGTCATGCGATTAACTGGCTTTTGAACGTTCCCTACGAGCGCACCTCTCCTCCTGAATTGGCCGAGCACGAGTTGGACTTCCTAAATTCTCTGTTAAGTGATTTATGTGACATGAACCGACTTATTGTCTCCGGACCAGAGTCGGGGTTGCTTGAGATAGGGGAACCTTATTCGTGTTCCGGTGGCAAAATTCGAGTGCCAGCGGCTAACTTTCGTTTGCTGGTTGAGGCCGTCGCCTCCTTCTTCGGAGAGTTGGAATTTTCCCCGACCGAGATAGAAATGGTTACCGGGTCGCCCTTGTTCAAAACGGCTGATCTTTCGTCGCGATTGCAGGCACTATACCAGTCCTGGGGTGGAGCACCGCCCCAGGCCGGTTTCATTCCGGCAAGTAAAAAGTAACCGCCATGCCGTCTGCATGGTCGCTGGAAACACACCCCTACCTTGGCGGCGTCATACCCACCAACCCCAGCGCTTTGTGCAGAAAATCGTCGCCAACCGCCGTCGCTTGTCGGTCCACGCTGGCGCATAACTTTTGCCATTCCACAGGCGATGTTCCCGGTTCGCAGGGCAGCGCACAAACTTCGATGTAGGCCTTGGCTTTCGGCTCGGTGCCGCTGGGGCGCAGAGCGACGCGGGCGGTCTCGCCCAGGCGGAAGTGCAGAAAATTGCGGGCGGCGCGATCGGTGGCGCCCTTGAACGGACCCAGCCAGCTGGTTTCGCTCAGCAAGTCGTCCATGCCGGTCACCGCCAGGCCGGCGATTTCCGCCGGCGGGTTCTGACGCAGCTTGTCCAGCATCGTCGCCATGGTTCGCTTGCCTTCGATTCCCGGCAAGGTGATGGTGCGGACCTCGTTCTTGAAATAGCCGAACTGCCGCTCGATCGCTTGCAGATACTCGACGACGGATTGGCGTTTGCGTTTCTGATCGAGGGCCAACTCGGCGAAAAGCAAGGCGGCGCCGCCGGCATCCTTGTCGCGCAGTTGGTGGGTCGTTTGCAGACCGTGGCTTTCCTCGCAGCCGAGGACAAAATCCTCCGCGCGGCCGCGCACGTCTTCATAGCAGCCGTTCTGCTCCAGTTGCCAGAGAACGTCGGCAATGAATTTGAAGCCGACGAGCAGATTTTCCACCACCTGGGCCTGGAAATGGCGGGCGATGCGCGTGACCAGGCTGGTGGTGACCAGCGTCTTGATGACGATGGGATTATCGGGCAACTGGCCTTCCGCGCTGAGCTTGGCGAGCTTGAAGTGCGTGGCCAGGGCGGCCAGGGTGTTGCCGTTGAGGTAGCGCCAGCCGCCGACGCCGCCAACCCGGCCGCTCACGCGGCTCGGCTCGCCAGGTTCGGGAACCATCGCCCCCAGGCGGTCGGCATCGGGATCGGTGGCCAGGATCAGGTCGGCCTGGTGTGCGCGCGCCACCGCCTCGGCCCGGTCGAAGCACGCCGGCACTTCCGGGTTCGGCGTCTCGGTGACGTTGGGAAACTGACCGTCCGGCTCCATCTGCTCGGGCACGGGAATGACCTTAAAACCCTGCTTGACGAGGATTTCCATGGCGGTCATGCCGCCGACGCCGTGCAGCGGCGTGAAGACCACTTTGATCTCGTCGCGGCGCGGCGGCGGCACCAGGCTTTGCTTACGGCACAGCTCGATGTAGGCGTGGTGCGGGCCGTCATCGAGGAAGCGGACCTTGCCGCCGCGCACGGCGTCCGGCCAGGGCAGGACCTTGATCGCCGTCACCTGTAGGGCAAGGTCGGCCATGATCTGGTCGTCGGGCGCCACGGGCTGGCCGCCGCGCTCGTCGTAGAACTTGCCGCCGTTGTCGTCGGGCGGATTATGCGATGCGGAAATGTTCAGGCCGGCGTGGGCGTGCAAAAGGCGAATGATGAACGACAGCTCCGGCGTGGCCAGGTAACGGGTGCTGGTCTCCGGCAAGATGTGGGCGTGGATGCCATTGGCCGTGTAGACGCCGACGGCGTACTGGGCGAAAGTTTTCGACGACAGCCCGAGCACCGGATTCGGCAAATCGGGATTGTAATTCTTCCGTTTGTCCTTGAACTGGCGGACGTCGTAAGCGACCACGACGCGGAGCGGCGCCTGGCCGGGGAAGCGTTCTTTCAAGTATTCACAATGGCCCTGGACCGAGGCGCCCAGGGTCCACAGGTTCATACGATTCGGCCCGATGCCGACCGGCCCGCGCCGCCCGCCCGTGCCGAAAGGAAGGATTTGATAGAAGCGGTCGAGCAAACCCGCCCACTCTTGGTTGTGGATGAGCCATTCCAGTTGCGGCCGGTAGGGTGCGAATTCCGCGTCGCTGAGCCAGCGCTCGAGGTTTTTCAAGGCCTGATCTTTGGCAGCCTGATCCGCAGCGACGCGGTGAAATCCCTGGCGAATTTGCGACAGTGGCATGGGGTAATCCATAAAGGAAAGGAGCTTTGCCTATGGTTTACCGCGCACGGGTTAAGGGGGCAACGCCGCCGGTCGGGACTGGGGAACGTAGAAAGACAGAACATGGCCCAACTCATCAGGCCGTGAAAGTGCTTGGCCAGCCGTCTGTAGCGATCCGGGACAAAGAGTTGGCCGCACGTCGACGTAAGGTGTCACAGCAGAAGCGTTTCCCTTGGAACGCGATAAAGCGGTGAATGATGTCTGGCCGGAGGGCGTGAGGTTCGCGAATTCCTTCGGTGGCAAGATAGTCCATCAGCGCCTTCCAACACAAATCCAAAGCGGCGACGGACGCCGCACTCCAAACAGCCGCCACGTTGCCTTGGTGGCAGGAATGTCCTTTCCAAAGATTGGACCGGTTTCTGCTTGCCCCAGGGAATTCTCAAGTTAGGATGCACCAAGCACGAACGACCTCTTGGGAAGGAGAACATCATGAAGCATCGAATTGTCCTGGGCATGTGCGGGCTGGCCGTCGCCGCCATGGGTTGGCATTTTTCGCCCGCCGGGGAGCCGAAATACCCGCGGGTCAACCTGGCCATTTCCTATCAGGTGGATGCGAAATGGCCGCAACGGCCGGCCGAGATGTACTGGGGCCACGTGCCCGGCATCGCCGTGGATGCCAAGGACAACGTCTACGTGTTCACGCGGGCCAAGCCGGCCGTGCAGGTCTACGACGCCGGCGGCAAGTTCCTCCGCGCCTGGGGTGATAAAATCGCCAACGCCCACCATATCAAGATCGATCACGAAGGCCATGTCTGGACCACCGACACCGGCAATCACGTGGTGGAGAAATACACGCCCCAGGGCAAGCTGCTGTTGTCAATCGGCACGCGCGGCAAAGCCGGCCGCGACGAAACCCACTTCAACATGCCCACCGACGTGGCCATCACCGCCGCCGGCGATATCTACGTCAGCGACGGCTACGGCAACGCCCGCATCGTCCACTGCGACAAGCACGGCAAGTTCGTCCACGCCTGGGGCGAGCTCGGCCACAAGCCCGGCATGTTCAGCATCCCGCACGCCATTGCCGTCGATTCCAAGGGACGCGTCTACGTCGCCGACCGCAACAACGTTCGCATCCAGGTCTTCGATGGCAAAGGCAAGTTCCTGGCCGAGTGGAAGAACCTGATCGTGCCCTGGGGTTTCTGCATGACCAAGGACGACGAATTGTGGGTGTGCGGCTCATCGCCGATGCAGTGGCGCAAGACCGACGGCGCCCTCGGCTGCCCGCCGAAGGACCAGATCTTCATGAAGTTCAACACCGACGGCAAGCTGCTCCAGCTCTTCACGGTCCCCAAGGGCATCGACGGCCTCGAACGCGTCGGCGAAGTTAACTGGGTTCATTGCATCGCCGTCGATTCGCGCGGCAACCTGTACCTGGGCGACATCAAGGGCAAACGGGCGCAGAAGTTTGTCCTGCAGGCGCCCTGAAACGGTACTCGGACCACCGAGGGGGCTTTGCAACGCAATTGTAGGTCGGCCTTTCCAGGCCGACGTCCCTTGCCCA
>CAZFGM010000062.1:0-17935 GCA_964518515.1 uncultured Alcaligenaceae bacterium
TTGAAACCAAAATCTTCTCCGCGCCGTGCGGAGAAGATAGGAAAATAGAAACTAAGGCCACCCATGAACCTGCCGACGCGCTATTTTCGGATTTCCCCCGCCATTTCTCGATTAGTGCTTGTCATTCTCCTCTGGCTTGTTGGTTCGCCAGCGTTCGCCGGCGATTGGCCCACCTACCGGCACGACTATCAGCGCAGCGGGATCACCGAGGAGATCCTCGAGGCCGGCAAGTTAAAGCAGGTCTGGGTCCACGTCGCCGAGCAGGCGCCGCGGCCGGCCTGGCCGGGGCCGGCACGCTGGGATGCGTTCGGCAAGCTTCCCAGTCTCCGCGCCATGCGCAACTACGATCTGGTCTACAACGTCATTGCCGCCAGCGACGCCCTGTTCTACGGCTCGTCGGCGGATGATACCCTTTACTGTCTGGACGCCGGCACGGGCAAGGTCCGCTGGACCTTCACCACGCAAGGGCCGATTCGCCTGGCGCCGACGTGGCATGACAATCGCGTTTACTTCGGCGCCGATGACGGCTACGCCTACTGCTTGGCGGCGGACACCGGCAAGCTGGTGTGGAAATTCAATCCGACGGCCGGGCAGCGGCTGGTGATTCACGATGGCCGGCTGATTTCGTTCTGGCCGGTGCGGACGGGCGTAATCGTTAGCGCGGGGACCGCTTACTTCGGGGCCTCGATGTTGCCCTGGAAGAAATCGTATCTGTGCGCGGTCGATGCCGGCACCGGCAAGGCCGAAGGCCAAGGCCGGTACGTTCGCGCGGTGGACGGCGAGACCATGGAAGGGAGTTTGGTGCTGGCCGGCCCCCGCTTGATCTCGCCGCAGGGCCGGGTGGCGCCCATGCTGTTTGATCGCGGCGACGGCAAGCCGCGGGGCAGTTTGCATGGCGGCAGCGGCGGTTCCTTCGTGCTGGTCACGCCGGACGACCAGGTCGTCTTGGGCCCGGGGCGCGGCGCGGGCCAAATCCTCGCCGGCCCCATCACGGTCGCCCATCCCAAGAACCGGACCCGCATGGTTTCTTACCAGCGCGGCAATACCGCGGTGGTGCAGGGAGACATGGTCTGGGTGCTGGACGATCATTCCCTGACGGTCAGCAACCGCAAGACCCTGGGCAAGCTGTGGCGGACTCCCACGCCGCATGCCGGCGAGCTGCTCTTGGCCGGCGATACCGTATTTGTCGGCGGCCAGGACGAAGTGTCCGCGGTGCGAGCCAAGGACGGCTTCCCCTTATGGCGGCATGCGGTGCATGGTCGCGCCCATGGCCTGGTCGTAGCCAACGGCCGGCTCCTGGTCAGCACCGATGAGGGACATATCCACTGCTTTGCTCCCTCCGCCGGGGAGGAACCGAAGACCCCGGCTGAACCGCCGGCCCGAAAGCCGACGCCGGGTCTCCTTCCCATCGCCAAGGTGGAACATCCCGGCTTGATCGGCCGCTGGGTTTTCCAGGAACCGCATGTCAAGGATGGGCCGATTTCCCATCAGGGGATCGTCGCCGACCTGGCGGGCAAATCGCCGGGCCAGATTCTGGGCCCCGTTCATCTGGAGCGCGTGGGGGACGTGCAAGCCCTGGCGCTCGATGGCGAATATTTCGGCATCGAGCTGGAGCGCGATTTCAAAAAGGCGAAACTGCCCACTCAGGATCTGACCGCGGAGGCCTGGGTGCGCGTGGATCATCCCATTGCGGAGGGTAGCATCATCGGTGCCTTTCAGGACAATGGTGCGTTTGAGCGCGGCTGGCTGCTGGGCTATCGCCGCGACCGGTTTCATCTGGCGGTGGCCGCCGAGAACGGCGGCAAGCACCTGACCTACCTGACCGCCGACAAGCCGTTTCAATCAAAGCGCTGGTACCACGTCGCCGGCACCTACGATGGCCAAGAGATGCGCCTCTTTATTGATGGCCGGCTTGCCGCCACTTCCACCAAACAGAAGGGGAAGATTCGCTATCCCGAACGGGCTTTCTACCATCTCGGCGCCTACAAGGATGACGATGAGCTGTTCCCGCTCACCGGCATGATTCATGAGGTGCGCGTCTACGACCAGGTGCTGGCCGCGGAAGCCGTGCAAAAACATTTCGAGTCGCGGCGGGCCATCTTCGCGGCCCCTGCTCCCCCGCCTGCCAAGGCGGATTTGCAACTGGCCGAGGGGCCGGTGCTCCGCTTCCACAGTCCCCAGAAGGCCGTCCTGCGGTGGAAAACGCACCAGCCCACTCCCACGCTGGTCCAGTTCGGCGAAGGTGATCAATTGCGGCTCATTCGCAAGGATGACCCACGCGTCGAGCATGAAGTGGCCCTTGACAACCTGCGCAAGGATCGCCTGTACCGCTATCGCATTCAGGCCCACATTGGCAAGGAAATGCAATCCACCCCCTTCTGGGAATGCGATACGCACGTCAACTTCCAGCGGCGGGAAATGGTCCCACGCCCCAGTCCATTCCCCGCGGATGCGGCGAGCAAATCGGCGGAGGCGGTCAATGGGCTGCTGGCCGCCGCCAAACCCGGAAAAGGTTTGGGCGTGGTAATCGGCCTGGGCGATGGCCGCCTGGCTTATGAACTGGCCCGGCGAAGCTCGTTGCACATCACGGTAGTGGAAACCGACGCCGCCAAGGTAGAGAAAGCACGCCGTCTGTTCCGGCAAACCGGGCTATACGGCCAGCGCCTGCACATTGTTCACGTGGACAAACTCGAGGAAGTTCCCTCCTGCTTCGCCAACCTGGTGGTTTGCGAGAGTTTCCTGCACGACAACCAACTCCCCCCCGCGGAAACGTTATTCCGCCTGGTCCGGCCATCGGGAGGATGTCTCGTGCTCGGCCGGCCGGCCGGCGCGACTACCAAGGTGGACCGGGATCACTTGACGCAGTGGGCGAGCAAGCTAAAGGCGCAAGCATCCTGGTCGGAGCAAGGCGGCGCCTGGCTGCGGCTGACGCGGCCGGCCCTGCCCGGCTCGGGCGACTGGACCCATCAGTACGCCCGGCCCGATAACTCCACCTTCGGCGGCGAGGAATTGGCCGGCGCCGCCCGGACCAGCGACCTGGAAGTGCTCTGGCTGGGCCAGCCCGGCCCGCGCTTCAACGTGGACCGCAATCCGCGAAAGCCTTCGCCCCTCGCCAAGGGCGGCCGGCTCTTCGTCCAGGGCTTGCAGCGGATCGCGGCTTTCGATGCCTTCAACGGGACCTTCCTCTGGGGAATGGAGCTGCCGCGCTTCCAGCGCTATAACGTGCCTCACGACTGCTCGAACTGGTGTTGCGACGAAAAAAACCTCTTCCTGGCCATCGAGGACCAGTGCTGGATCCTGGCGGCCGCGGATGGCACGAAGAAAAAGATCCACCGGCTCAAGGACATCCTTCCGCTTGCCCAGGCCGACAATGCGGACTGGGGCTATGTCGCGCGGGTTGGGGACATGTTGCTGGGCAGCACGATCAAACGCGGCAGCAGTTTCGTCGGCTTCTGGGGAAGCGAGCACTGGTACGACGCCAAGGAAAGCCAGCGCTACGTGTGCAGCAATCACCTGTTCGCCTTGGGTCTGGGCAAGGGCGACCTGCGCTGGAATTACTCGAGTGGGGCCATCATCAATCCGACCATCACCGTGGCGGACGGGCGGGTGTTTTTTGTCGAGAGCCGCAATCCGGCCCTGGGCAAGCAACCCAGCGGCCAGTTCAGTAACGAGCTGTGGAAAGATTTGTGGCTGGTTTCACTCGACCTGGTTTCCGGCAAGAAGGTGTGGGAAAAGTCCCTGACCACTTTGCCGGGTTCGGCGGCCTTCTATCTGGCCCATGGCGAGGGGAAGTTGGTCCTGTCCGCCTCGCACAAGGGCCGTTTTGGCGTTCAGGTTTTTACCGGGGGAGAGGGCACGCCGCTGTGGACCAAGGAGTTTCGCTGGGAGGCCGATCACCATGGCAAGCACCTGTCCCATCCGGCCCTGGTCGGCGGCCGGCTTATCCTCCGGCCCTTTGTGGTCGATCCGGCGACCGGCAAGGAAATCTACCGGGCCTTTCCCAAGGGCCACGGCTGCGGGTCGTATTGTGCCACGCCGCGCATGTTGATTTTCCGCGGTTCCGACGTGGTGCTCTGGGACCTGGAGGGCAATGCCGAGAGCCGCTGGGCACGGCTGCGGCCCGATTGCTGGATCAGCACCATCCCCGCCAACGGCCTGCTGCTCTCGCCCGAAGGCGGCGGCGGATGCAGTTGCGGCTTGTGGCTGGAGGTTTCGGTCGGGTTCCTTCCCCAGTCGGCCGCGAAATAAATCCACTGGGTTGGACTTCGTTTAGCGGGGAGCCGAAGGCGACCGGTCGACAAACGCCGTCGCCTTCGGCTCCCCGCTAAACAACACCGCGTCCGGAATAAATAAGGAAATGAAACTCTTGCTCACCAACGATGACGGCATCGACGCCCCCGGCTTGGCAGCCTTGGCCCGGGCGGCGGCGGCCTTGGGCGAAGTGGTGCTGGTCGCCCCGCGCCAGGGCCAATCGGGCTGCGGCCATCGCGTGACCACCGGGGACCCGATCCGCGTTGCGGCGGTTCGTCCCAACTGCTACGCGGTCGAAGGCACGCCGGCGGATTGTGTCCGCGTCGCCTTGCACTCCTTGGTCCCCGATGCGGACTGGGTCCTGGCGGGCCTCAACGAAGGCGGCAATCTCGGGGCCGACGTCTATCATTCGGGCACGGTGGCGGCGGTGCGCGAAGCGGTGCTGCACGGCCGGCCCGGCATCGCCCTGTCTCATTATCGCCGGCGCGGCGGGTCCATCGACTGGATGCGGGCCGCCCGCTGGATGCAGCCCCTCCTGGCGAATTTGCTGGGCCAATCCTGGATTCCCAGAACTTTCTGGAACGTCAACCTCCCGCACCTCGCGCCCGAGGAACCCGACCCCCCGGCCCTGCTCTGTCCGCTGGACTCCGGCCCGCTGCCCCTGAGTTTCCGCCAGGAAGGCGATTGGCTGCACTACGACGGCAACTACCATCAACGGGCGCGCCAGGCGGGGAGCGACGTCGATGTGTGTTTCCGCGGCCAGATCGCCGTCACGCGGATTTCGCTGATTTGACAGCCTGCGCTTGAGCGCGCCTTAACGTTGCTTTATCATGAGGAGTTGGAGAAAGGCATGCCCCGAGACCCCCTGCCGGCGGATTTGGAGCGCAAGCGTGACCGCTTGGTGGATATCCTGCGCGGCCTGGACCGGGTCGCGGTGGCTTTCAGCGGCGGCATCGACAGCACCGTGGTGGCCAAGGCCGCTTTTCTGGCCGTGGGCGCGCGGGCCGTGGCCGTCACCGCCGACAGCCCCAGCGTGCCGCGCGCCGAGATCGACGAAGCCGTGGCCCTGGCCCGGCACATCGGCATCCGCCATCGCCTGGTCGCCACCGCGGAGTTTCAGGACCCTGACTACGTCAAAAACGACGGTACCCGCTGCTACTTTTGCAAGGACGAGTTGTATTCCAAGATTGAAACCTTGTTGCCCGAACTCGATGCGAAGGCGATTTGCAGCGGCGCCAACCTCGACGACCAGGGCGATTACCGGCCCGGGTTGACGGCGGCGGCCGAGCACGCGGTCCGGCATCCTCTGCAAGAAGCCGGCTTCACCAAGGCGAACGTGCGCGCCCTGGCCCGCGCCTGGGGCCTGCCGACCTGGGACAAACCCGCCGCGCCCTGCCTGTCGAGCCGGCTGGCTCCGGGGTTAGAGGTCACACCCGAACGCACCGCCCGCATCGAAGCCGCCGAGGCTTTTTTGAAGACGTTAGGTTTGCGCGAGTGCCGCGTCCGCTATCATGAGGGCGAGCTGGCCCGCATTGAAGTGCCGGCCCCAGAGATTGGCCGCCTGGCGGAAGCGGAAATCCGCCAGGCCCTGGCCGAGCGATTTAAGGAATTGGGTTTCAAGTTCGTCACGCTGGATCTGGAAGGATTTCGCTCGGGGAGTTTGAATACGCTGGTGAGCTTGGAAAATCGACGATTGTACGGCAAATAAGCAAAGGCCGTCGCCATGGAAAGTGTGGATGAAGTTATTCTTTGGAAGGCACCGCAACCCGGGCGTTTGGCAACACAAGAAATAGTCGATGGTTTCGATCCTCAAGATTATCCTGGTGATGGACCTTACTTTACTACGGATCGATCCATCGCGGAGACTTTTAAAAAAAACTATGGAAATGGGATTCAGGAAATACATGTTCCAAAGGTGGAATTCGAGGGACTGGTGAATAAGGGGATTATCTTGAAGGATTCCTTGTATGATCCGGGCATTTCCTTCCATGTTCCTCCTCTGGGTCTTGGGGAATTTAATGAGGCAATAAAAAAAGGAACCCCAAATGTCTTTGAAATCTAAAATCCTTGAGCCTGATTGCAACCGCCAGGCAGCCATGGTTGAAATCGGCAGCGTGATTGAGGCCAGTGTCCAGCGGATTGAACCCTACGGGCTGTTTCTGGGTCATGGTCAAGAAAAAGTCTTTGTCCATTTGCCGGAAGTTTCCTGGCGCGACACAAGGGCTTTGCGCGAACGTTTTCGGGTTGGGGAGGTTTTACAGATTTTGGTGTTGCGCTACAACTACCCGGATCGGGTCGTTGTCGGCTCGATCCGCCGTTTGCATCCGGAGGACAATCCTTACCGGGAGTTGTCTCGGTTCGTCCCCGGCACTGTCTTTCAGGGGAAAATTACCTACCAGCTGGGTGGAGAAGTCACGGTGGATTTGCCCAACGGGGCCTTTGGCCATATGCCCAAGAAGTGCCTTCCTGCCGATTTGAAAATCGGCCAAACGGCGGAGGTGGTGATTTCCGCCTTGGAAGTAGAGGAAGGGCGGCTTTGGCTTGAATTGCCTAATCCCGCCAAACAAGAAGGAAACGGTGTGCCAACAGGAGGGAAATCCCAACAATTATGATTTCCCCCAGCCATGAGGAGCCTTGAGGCGAAACATGGTGGAAATTGGTTCTACTTTCATCCGCAAGAAGACCGATCCGGTTTCGGTAAATCAACCGGCGCTATTACCACCTGTTGAAACGGTTTCCACCTGAAAAGGCATGATTTTGCCGGATTCCTATTATCCAAAGCGGGCTTGCCACGTGTTCCCGGAGGGCCTGGCCGCTTTCAATGAATCCATGAAAAAAGCAAGCCCGGGAATTTTTTATCCTTAATCGAAGCGCGAAGGGACAGCGAAATGGTGGAAATCGGCACCGTCATTCGGGCGCGCGTGGCCCGCGTTGAAAATTATGGCGTCTACCTTCTGTATGGCGACCAGACGGTTATCGTTTTGGCCCCGGAAGTGGCCTGGAAAAACGAGGGGGACCTTGCCTCACGCATTTTTCCCGGGCAGGAGTACGATGTCCTGATCTTACGTTTCAATTACGAAAAGAATGAATTGGTAGGTTCGATCCGGCGAGCACGTCCTGAGGAAAACCCCTATCGTGAGCTTTCGCGCCTGGAGCCGGGGAAAACGCTTCAGGCCAAGGTGACTTATGTGTATCCCGACGAGGTTACCCTACGGTTGCCCAATGGCGCTTGGGGCCATCTTCGATCCTGGCAATTACATGGAAATAATCCCAAACCCGGGGAGTTACTTCCCGTCACTATTGCCTACCTGGATGTGGACCAAGGGATTTTGGAATTAAACCTGGCGCCGACCTCGGGACCAGCCAGACACCCTGAAACCGGGTCCCCAAGTCGTCGTGCTACGGAGGCCGTTCACCCATGAAACCATTACCCGCAACCAAGGCCCTGGATACGTTTTTTCTCGAAGCCCGCTGCAAGATTCTCGAAGTGGCGGCAATTCTGGACCGCATCGACCGCGGCCGCGACGCCACCGCCCTGAACAACGACCCGCGCTTGGCGAAAATCCGCCAGGCCCTGGAAGTCTTGCACGACCTGTCGGGCGTCCGCGCCGAACGCATTCAGCAGATTTTCTCGCTGGATTACGACCCGCGTTGGGAGAAACCGGCGCCGCGGTACTAATCGCATGGAGCTTATTGACACAGGGAATGGACCATGCCGGTTTATCATGGCACCGACGAAGATTCGGCCAAGAATATTGTAGAAAACGGGTTGGATCAGCAAGCTTGGGAAACCGCCGCAGGAGGAGCGGGACCTGACCCTAAAGGATTTTCGGTTACGGACAATCTCCAGCATGCCGCGGATTGGGCCCGCTGGAGAGCGTGGGAACGCCTTGGGACTGAAGATAGGGGAATCATCCTGGAAGCCGACCCGGCCAAGTTGCCCTTGTCGGTGGGGCAGTCCGGCCAGTGGGCGGATCCGGGAGAACGCTTCATCCGTCCAGAAGATTTCCCCAAAGTTGGACCCGGTGTTTTTCAACCGGTCCAATAAGGAGTAATATCATGGGATTTTTGAAACTCAACCGCTACGGTGATACCAGTGGCTTGGTTTTTGACCCAGACGTGGTTGTTCAAAAAGCACGCGAAGCTTTCCCGAAAATAAAGGTGGTTCCCGGTGATCAGTTGGCGTTGAGCACTGACCGAGCCGCTGTCGAGGGTGCTGCGGACCACGTTGTGCAAGCCCTGCGCCGCAACCAGGAAAACTACGGACCCGCTTATGCCTTCGAGATTCCACTGAACGCCGGCGAAGTGATCCAAGGGCGCGCGCGCCGCTATGATGTCAGTTTTATTTTTCCGGATCCTTTGCCGGAAAAATGGCACAAGCGTTTGTTCGCTTTTCTGACCGGCCTGGGTCCAGGCAAAATGGAGGCCGCCGAAACGGCGGATCCGCCGGCAACCGGTGAGTAACGTAGGCCACCAGCCGCGCTATTAAACCCAGCCACGAGTCTTCGAGCCCTTGGAGTTTGTGATAGGAGATTTTTCATGCGAAAACCGTTTCGGATCCTAGTATTCCTCTTCCTTCTGGTCTGGACCACGGCGGCCCATGCCGAAATTGTCGTTGCGGACAGCTTGGAATGGATGATTGCGGGTTCGGACGTGGTCGTTCGCGGCACGATTAGCCAGGTGGACCGCGACAAGGGTTTTTTCATCGATGAAGTTTGGGACAAAGTCACCATAAAGGTCGCGGAGATCTTCAAAGGAGAAAAAAAGAAGGAATTCCATTTTATCATGACTTTGACCAAACGATCCGGCGACCCGGAACCGCCACGGTTGGCTGCCGGCAAAATGGAATATCTCTTTTTTCTCGTCAAGAGTGAACGGCACAAGACGAAAGGTCCGCAGGCCTTTGCCGACCTCCAATGGACCTTACCCGATCGCCGCCATCCCATGCTTAATCTTTCTGAAAACGACTGTGATTTGATGGTAACGATAGATTTGAAAGTTTTGACCAGAACGAAGGAAGTTCTCAACGCAGTTCGGGCAATTGCCAAGAAATCTCCGGCGGGGCCTGGAAAAATTGGTTTGATTGGGGTTCCCGTGGAGACTGAGGCATTCAAAAAACTTTGGCGTCGAAGCGGTGTTCTTCTCCATATCCCCATAGATGGCAGGCTTAAGGCCCAGGCCAAGAAATGGCTGAATTCCAAAGATTCTGAGCATCGCGTCCAAGGCGCCATGGCCCTCCGTTACTTCAAATCCGAAGACAATATCCGGCTAATGAAAAACCTTTTGCAGGACATGCTGAACTGGACAACGATGACCAACCAAGGCACCTTTCGTGTATTCCCGATTCGCAGGGCGGCCTTTAACGCCCTGGCTGAATGGGGAATCGCCGTGAAAGAACCGGTTCTTGAAGAACGGATAAAGTGAGTTACTGCCAAGCAATCTCGCCCGCCTGAGGATTCATCCATGTACTACATCGACCCGCACATCCACATGATCTCGCGCGTCACCGACGACTACCAGCGCATGGCCCAGTGCGGCTGCGTGGCCGTCACCGAGCCGGCGTTCTGGGCCGGCTTCGATCGCGGCTCGGCCGCGGGCTTCCGCGATTACTTCCGCCACCTCACCGAGTACGAGCCCAAGCGCGCCCTGCAATTCGGCATCCGCCATTACTCCTGGCTGTGCATCAACGCCAAGGAGGCCGAGAACGTCCAGCTCTCGCGCGAGGTCATCGCCCTCATTCCCGAGTTCCTCGACAAGCCCAACGTCCTCGGCATCGGCGAGATCGGCCTCAACAAGAACACGCCCAACGAGGCCACCATCTTCCAGGAACACGTCGATCTGGCCATGAAGACCAACGAGCTGATCCTCATTCACACGCCGCACCTCGAGGACAAGTACAAGGGCACGCGCATGATCATCGACATGCTCAAGAACGATCGCCGCGTCCAGCCCGAGCGCGTGCTGATCGATCACGTCGAAGAGCACACGGTCCGCCACGCCCTGGAGGGTGGCTTCTGGTGCGGCATGACGCTGTATCCCACGACCAAGTGCACGCCGGAGCGGGCCGTGGACATTCTCGAAATGGCCGGCGCCGAGCGGATCATGGCCAACTCGGCCGGCGACTGGGGCAACTCCGATCCCCTGGCGGTGCCGAAGATGATTCAGGAAATGAAGCGCCGCGGCCACGCCGACAGCGCGATTCGCAAGGTGGTCTACGACAATCCGCTGGCGTTTTTCCGGCAATGCCGCCGCTGGCAGGAATGGGACGTTGATGAGGAAAAATCCTCGCTCCGTCAACCGGATCTTCATCCTGGGGCCATGGAAATGGCGGAAGATTTCGACGCACCTTTGCCCGAAGAGTTTTGGTTAGGCAAACAATGAAAGGAATTCTCGATACCCATGCTTTTATTTGGTGGGATACCAACTCCGCCAAACTGACGGCTCAGGTCCTGGCTTTTATCAAAGGCCCGGGCAACACCGTCCTTCTGAGCGTCGCCAGTGTTTGGGAAATGGCTATCAAAGTTCAAACGGGCAAACTATTTCTAAAAGCGCCGCTGGCAACCATTGTTGGCCAACAGATTGCCAAAGGAATAACCATCTTGCCGGCGACCCTGGATCATGTATTAGCCATCGAAACCTTGCCGGCGGTCCACAAGGATCCTTTTGATCGCCTGCTCGTCGCCCAGGCCAACGTCGAAAGTGCCGTACTCCTGAGCGCGGATCCGATCTTTGCCCGCTATCCGGTCAAGGTGCTCTGGTAGGAGGATGTTGTCATGCGCCCGTTCCATTCGCGCGGTGTCCGGAACCAGCGGCCCCCAAAGCGGCACCGCTGCCGCTTGCAGGTCGAGCTTCTGGAGGACCGCTCCTTGCCGAGTGCAGGTACTAACCACGCTCGGCGACCCGGCTCCCGGACCCGGCACCGCCGGCTTTTTCATCAACGACTTTGAGCCCGGCGGCCTTAACAATCACGGCGAGGTCCTGTTCGGTGCCGACCTGGGAACGACCAGCGATCCCAGCAGTTTCGTCGGCGAGGCCGTTTACCTGCGCAACAGCCAGGGCAACACGATTCGCCTGGCCAGCCCGGGGAGTCCGGCGCCGGGTGGCGGCACCTTCGAATCTTTCTTCTTCGGCCCTACTTCACTGAACGACCCAGGGGACGCTGCCATCAGCTTCCAGCTTTCCCCCTTCATGCTCCCCTTCGGGGTGAACACCGGCATGTTTCGCTACTCGCACAGCAGCCAAACTTTGTCGCCGGTCGTGATTCCTTTTGTCACGCCGGCGCCTACCGGTGGGGTCTTCCAGGGAGCGCTGAGCGCGGATCCGATCTTTGCCCAATACCCGGTCAAGGTGGTATGGTAGGCAAGGCGGCGATTGGTCCACCAAAAACTGTTGCAGGAACACACAAAAGACCAAATGCAATGTCAGTTGGAAGGAAAAAACCAATAATAAACGAATGTTCCGCGCGGAACATTGGAATAGTTCCGAGTCGAGCCGTTAGCAAACGGCAGTTTCGGTCCCTCAATATTGTGCCGTCCGTCACCAAACCGAGTTGATCCGTCAGCAAACGGCAATTTCAGTTCGACACCCGCCAGCGGGCCAAATGAGGAGCCTCAAGTTGCTTGATCAGAGCCATGTACTTCCTCGCCATCGAAACCTCGTGTGACGAAACCGCCGCCGCCGTCTTCACCGACGACTTGCACATCCTCGCCAACGTCGTCGCCTCGCAGACGGATTTGCATTCGCGCTTCGGCGGCGTCGTGCCGGAAGTCGCGGCCCGCGCCCACCTGCAACGCCTGTTGCCAGTCATCGACGAGGCCCTTCGCCAGGCGCACCTTCCGCTGGCCCAGATCGGCTGCATCGCGGTGCTGAACACGCCGGGGCTGGTCGGCGCGCTTTTGGTCGGCGTCAGCGCCGCCAAAATGCTGGCCCTGGCCCTGGATGTGCCGCTGGTCAGCGCCAACCACATCGAGGCCCACATTTACGCGGCCCGCATGGCCGCCGGCCGGGACATTTTCCCCTGCGTAGGCCTGGTCGTCAGCGGCGGGCATACCAGTCTGTTTCATTGCCAGGCCGCGTTGACCTTCCAGCTGCTGGGCGCGACTATCGACGATGCCGCCGGCGAGGCGTTCGACAAGGTGGCCAGCGTTCTGGGGCTGGGATTTCCGGGCG
Source organism: uncultured Alcaligenaceae bacterium (assembly GCA_964518515.1). Classification (GTDB taxonomy): domain Bacteria; phylum Planctomycetota; class Planctomycetia; order Gemmatales; family Gemmataceae; genus CAZFGM01. The sequence continues at coordinate 12,421 of CAZFGM010000062.1, forward strand.
GTCCGGCGGTGGAGCGGGCCGCCCAGGGCGGCAATCCCCGGGCGTATTCCTTTCCTCGTTCCTTTCTGCACGACGACCGGCTGGATTTCAGTTTCAGCGGCTTGAAAACGGCGGTTTTGTACAAGGTCCACGGCCAGGGCAAAACCGCGGGCGGTCCGGCGCTGGACGAGAACACCCGCGCCGATCTGGCGGCCGGCTTTCAAGAGGCGGTGGTCGAAGTGTTGGCCGCCAAGGCACGGCAGGCGCTTCGGCGGACCGGTTTGAAACGCCTGGCCGTGGGCGGCGGCGTGGCCGCCAATCGCCGCTGCCGCGCTGCCCTGGAACGGATGGCAGCGGACGAAGGGGCCGAGCTGTTCATTCCGCCCCCGAGCCTATGCACCGACAATGCCGCCATGGCGGCCCTGGCCGTCGAGAAATGGCGGGGCCAGCAGTGGGCCCCGCTCGATCTCGATGCCGTGCCGGCGTATGGCCAGGGCTAAGCTGGGCCTAGCTGGTCCTTGGAAGGGTGCCTCCCGCTCTTGCGGACGGTTCGAGCGTGTTTTCCGAGCCGGAAGCGTGAGCGACGGCTGGGCCGCTCCCGTCGCTTACGCTTCCGGCTCGGACAGATTCCTCCGCAGCAACAGGTTTGCACCCGTCCTGGGATTTCCCGTTGCACCATCCGCGCCAGCACGTTAATCTCAAAGGGAGAAAGTGGTTGCCTTTCTTGGCGCATTTCTTCCGGAGAAAATCATGAAAGGTTTTCGTTTTTCCTCGCCGATCGTGGTTGTGGTTTTGCTAGGTATCACGGCCGCTGTGCTGGTGGTGGTTTGCCCCTCAGGACGCGGTTGGGCCCAGGGCAAAGACGTCCCTTACGAAAGTGAAAACGAGTTAATAAAAGCCTGGGAAAAAGAGCGAAATGCTTTTTATGACCTTAGCAAAGGGAAAAACGCCAAAGCCGACGGCGAGTTATACTCGACAAAAAAGAAACGCGAGGCGGCCAGGGCGGCGGCGCGCTACCAGGTCCTGCGCTATCGCGTGGCCGACATCGTCAAGGACCCCACGGCCGCGGGGAAAATCCTCAAAGAATTTTCTTCTTTCGAACATTTCGCCCCGGTTCTTAACTTTCAAGATAAAAATCAGGAATTCCTGCCAATCTACATCGAGGAACTCCTCATTTGCTTTGAGAAGCTCTTGCCGCTCAACATCGATAATCCCCAGGACCGGCTGGTAATCGTCAATTACGTGCAGATGTTTCCCTGGGTGGCCCGGACCCGCCAAGAAAAGGTCGGCGACTTCCTCGTCGGCCTGATCCCCGACAAGAAAGATCAGGAACTTCACGATGTCGTGAAACTGTACGCTCTCAAAGGACTGGCCGAGTTCGGCCCCGCCCGGGCCATTACCTTGAACGACCTGGACAAGGCCAAGAAAATCCCGAAAAAACTGGAAAGCAAAAGAGCGGCCGACCTGGCGCGGGTGCGGGCCCTGGAAAACTTCCTGGTCCGCCCAATTCCCAAGAACATGGAGGAGGCGATCAAGGAGAAGCCGTTCGAGGCGCAAGCATACCTGGAGGCCTACCGCTTTGTGCGCCGCGAGTGCATTCGCGCCCTGGCGGCTGTGGAAATCCCCGCCGTGGATATGCGGCCGCGAAATATCCATGGCGCCGCGGTGTATAGTTTGCTCCGCGTGCTGCCGCCGGATTCTTGGCACACCAAGGCGGACAACAAAAACGGCCTGTATCCGCTGCCCTCCTTGACGGAGCGGCTGGAAGCCGCCCTCGGCATCCTCAACTTGAAATTCGACAGCGCCAAGACCGACCCCAGCGGCCTGTATCGCCCGGAGCTGGGGATTTACCTGGCCGGGCTGTTCCTGGCCGACTTCATCGACGGCCCGCAAGGGTATCGCGCGGATTTCAAAGTGTTTTTTGGGTCCAAAGACAGGAAGCCGGCCATACTCTGGAAGGTCCATGCCGAGCGTCTCAAAACCGCCTTGAAAAACCTGCAGGATAACGCCTCGAAAAACTTTAAAGACAACCCCGACGCCAAGGAATTTCTGAAAATCAACAAAAAGGCCCAATACTTGGCCGACGTGACCCGGAAACCCCTGGAGGAAATGGCCAAACACGAACGCATTGCCGACGCCATCGACCGCACCAAGTTGGACAAAGACTTGCGGCCCACCGATGCCGTCCTTTTCAAAGATATCAAGAGTCCGAATTTCCTGGATTGATCCGACCGGATCACCATCGATCTCACCGGGGGCGCGTTCGGGCTGTCCAAGGGCATAAGCATCACCGGCCAGGAAGCCAATGTCGGGCATCTATTTATATTCAGGCAGAGTCAGCGACGGCCCGGCAAGCGCCAGCCGCCCGGTTCAACGTGACGGTGACCAATATCGCGCCGGCGCTGGACGCGGTGGCCGACCAGACCATGAAGGCCGGCAAGGACAAGATCACCATCGCCCTGAACGGCCAGGATGCTGACGGCGATTCCTTGACCTACTCCGGCTTTGCAACGAAATAGAAGGTCAGGCTTTCCAGCCTGACCGAGCTAGCCCAATGTCAATCAACCTGGTCAAACGAGGTCAGCCTGGAAAGGCTGACCTACAAATGCGTTGCAAAGCCACCTACTCCGGTCGCGTGATCCGCCGACTGGTTTCGTCGGCAGTTTCGACCCTCCTTTCATGGGTTCAACCGCCGCCAGGCAGCCATGATTTGATCGACGTTGGCACTGAGGAATTGCCGCGCAGCCCGAGGTAGAGTTGCGGGCGGGGTCGGCTTTCGGCAGCGCCGCGGCGATGCCGCGCATGGAACCACGCCCGGCTCAGATTCAGGCCGTCCAAGTGAACGATTTGCGGATCGCTGCGATCTTCAATGCCTCCATCCGCGCAGGCCCGCTGGGCTCCGTCCGCGCTGGTAGTGTGAGCAACCAGTGTAGGGACAGGGCGAAAGGAATAATCCCTATTGTTACACGCATTCGCTTCATCAAAAGAAGGGAACAACGGTAACAACCCGGTGAGTGCGTCCCATTGCGGACCTCCGGCCTTGTCCCGGCGGTGAGCAACCAGGAGGCCCGTTCCGATTAGGAAGGGGCCGGTTTTCCTCTTCCGTTCTCCAAAGCGGAATTGTCGTTGACGGCCGGGATTCGCGAATTGGAAAATGATAATCGTGGGAGCGACACTTCAGCGGGCGGCGGGCGTTACGCCCGCCGTCTGGACCGCCGGCATAAAGCCGGCGGCTCGCCAGACGGTCAGAAGCAACTTTCTGGCCGCTGACAACTGGCCCACTGGCTTCTGGTACATTCGGGGGAAACCGTGAAATCGCGCGGCGGCATTCTGCTTGGCCTGTTCGCTGGCTTTCTTTTTCCCCATCCGATCCCGGCCAAAAACGCTTCCGGGCCGGAAACGTACGCGCAGTTCCAATTCCTGGGCGCTCAATCCTGCTCCGCCGCGGCCTGTCACAACGCCGGACCGCCGGCGGCCGGCGCCGGCGGCAGCGAATACGCCACCTGGGTCTGTCAGGACAAGCATGCGCGGGCTTATGAAGTCCTGTGCAACGAACGTTCGCGGCGGATCATGAAAAACCTGGGCCGGCACAGCGCCGACGCCGACAGCCTCTGCCTGAGTTGCCATGTCCTTCCCCACTGGGACGAAGTAAAAACCCGCGTGCAGCCCTCCTATTTCAAGGAAGACGGTGTCAGTTGCGAGAGCTGTCACGGACCCGCCCACAAGTGGCTGACCGAGCATCACAAGCCCGCCTGGAAAACCAAAACCCTGGCCGAAAAACAAGCGTGGGGCATGCAGGACACAACCCCCGCGGGCAGGGTGCAGGGCTGCGTGACCTGCCATGTCGGCGCCGCCGGCATGGACGTGAACCACGATCTGATCGCCGCCGGCCATCCGCCGCTGAAATTCGAAATGGCCGATTACCATGGCCGTCTGGTGCATCACTGGAGCGACGTCAAGGATCGGCAGCGGCAGCCGGATTTTGCCGCACGCCTGTGGGCGGCGGGCCAGGTGGCGTCCGCGCAGGCTTCCTTGCGCCTTCTCGAAGCGCGGGCGCGGACGCCGGCGGCCCCCTGGCCGGAATTCGCCGAGAGCGATTGCTTCGCCTGCCATCACCGCCTGCACGAGCCCAGCCGGCCCGGGAAACGCCTGCCCGTCACGATTCCGGCCAGCGCCTGGTACTTCGCTCTCCTTCCCCAAGTCGTGCCGGAAAGCGCCCCTTGGCTGGAATCTCTTCGAACCGCCCTGGGAAAGCCGGCGCCCGCGCGAAAGGAAGTCGCCGACCTGGCGCGGCAGGCCTACCAGGGTTTGGCTCCGTGGTTGACCAAGGTCGCCGAAACTCCGGTGGCCGTCGATCCGTTGTTTCATCGATTCCTGGAAAAAAATAGCGCCATGCCGCCCGTCTCGTGGGACGAGGCGAAACAGGTGTATGGGGCCTTGACGGCTCTATCCCAGGCGAAGAAAGAAATGTGGGGGATCCAATGGCTTTCCCCAAGCGCGTTGCGGAGTTTGCAAGCCCAGTTGCATTTCTCCGGGTTTGATAGTCCGATTCATTTTCACCCGGAAGAATTTCGCCGGTCGCTCTGGAAGCTGCGGCAACGTTGAGTTGATGTAAGACGGGTTTCTCAACCCGTCTTTTGCTTTGGGCGCAGCATACTTCAGAAGACGGGTTGGCAAACCCGTCTTACATCAATCTTGCCCGGGTGATGTATATTCGCTCTGAATTCCCAGGGCTTCCATGCGGCGCAATAAGCGCGGACGCCAGATGGCCAGCAGCTCGGCGGCCTTGCTCTTGTTATTCTGGGCCTGGCGCAGCGCCAGCGTGATCAGGCGGCGTTCCACCTGCTCGAGCAGCGAATCCAGGGGGAGCACGCGCGGGGCCGGGGTGGCGCTGGTGCGGATGTAAAACGGCAAATCCCCGACCTCCAGCCGCTCCCCCTTGGCGTGCGCACAGGCCCCGACCAGGACCTGGTATAGTTCCCGTAAATTGCCCGGCCAGGGATACGTCCGCATGATGGTGAGGGCATCCGGACTCAGGCCCGAGACTTTGCGGTCGGCGGCGGCGCTGGCGCGCTCAAGCAACGTCTCCAGCAGACGATCCAACTGGGCCAACCGCTCGCGCAGCGGGGGCAGCCAGATCGTCAAGGGGCTGATCAAGCAATGCAGTTGGGGAAGCAAACGGCCCGCCTTGACTTCTGCGCCGGGGTCGCGGGCCAGGCCGGCGAGAACGCGCGGCCCGCTTTCCGCCCGCGACGCCAGCCAACGGGCCAGGCCGTCTTGCAGCTCGCGTGGCAGCCGCGCCACTTCCCGCAGGTACACCGTTCCCGCCGGCGGCAAGGGAAACGGGCCGGCCGGGCTGAACAGCCCTTCCAGTACCGCCAGGGGCACCCGGCCGCAATCCAGGGCGACAAACGGTTGCTCCTTCTGCGGGCTGTGTTGATGGATGGTCCGCGCCGCCCAGTGCTTGCCCGTCCCTGGTTCGCCGGTCACCAGCACCGGCAGGCGGGTCTGGGCGGCCAGACGGATTTGCTCGGCT
>CAZFGM010000063.1:0-17908 GCA_964518515.1 uncultured Alcaligenaceae bacterium
CATCCCGATCCGGTTGAAAGCGCGTCCCCGGGGCGGGAGCGTAAATACCGCCGGCTTGATAATCGCTGACCGCCGCGCAATGAATGACCGCGTCCGGCTTTCCCCGCAGAACCCGGTCGGCCAGCAGATTGTGCAGGTCGGCAAAGGTCACGAACGGCTCCACGTGCCAGCGATCCCTCCTGGGCCCCACCATTTCCACGGCGACTTCGGGATGCGACGTGAGCAAGGTAACTTCATGCCCGCGCTGCTGGCCGGCCGCGGCTATGGCTGCCCCCGTGCGCCCGGTGAAAATGTTGGTCAGGCACCGGACCTTATCGATGGGCGCCTGGGTATTGCCGGCGGTGACGAGGATTTTCATGCCAAAAGTCCCCGGGAATTTCCTTGTTTATTTTAGAGAATTATTCTTGGCGCGGTGGGAATTGAGGCCTTTCATTTAGCCGGCGAGCTCGCTCGCCGCGGGCAGCATTCAGTCCACGGCGAGCAAGCTCGCCGGCTAAATAATGTATCAATCCTCACCGCCCGGAGTATAATCCGGGAACCTTTTTTTCTCGGAGGGCCCAGCCATGCACGTTCTTTGCCCCCAATGTCAGAACCGCATCGTCTTCCGTGATGAATCCACCTTGCCCGACGAGGTCCAGTGTCCGACGTGCGGCTCGGGCTTCCGGCTGGCCCACCTGTCCACCGAGGATTATCAGGGGCCGCTGGGCCGGCAGGTGGCCGGCAAATTCGAGCTGTTGAGCGTGGTCGGCCACGGCGCCTTCGGCACCGTGTTCAAGGCCCGCGATCACGAGCTGGGCCGCACCGTGGCCGTCAAGATGCCGCGCTCCGGCCCGTTCACCGACGCGCAGGCCGGCGATCGCTTTGTCCGCGAAGCCCGCAACGTCGCCCAGCTCCGCCATCCCGCCATCGTGCCGGTGCACGAAGTCGGCCAGGAAGACGGCCTGCCGTTTCTGGTCAGCGATTTTATCGACGGCATGTCGCTGGCCGATTACTTGACCGGCCGCCGGCTGCCCTTTGTGGAGGCAGCCGAGCTGACCGCCACCGTCGCCGACGCCCTGCAGTATGCCCATGACCAGGGCGTCATCCATCGCGACGTCAAGCCCAGCAACATCCTCTTGGACTCGCACAACCGGCCGTATCTGGTGGATTTCGGCCTGGCCAAGCGCGATGCCGGCGAGATCACCATGACCCTGGACGGCCAGGTCCTGGGCACGCCGGCGTTCATGAGCCCGGAACAGGCCAAGGAAGCCCACCAGGTCGATGGCCGCAGCGACGTGTACAGCCTCGGCGCCGTCCTGTATTTGCTGCTGACCGGCGAGCTGCCCTTCCGGGGCAACACGCGCATGCTGCTGCACCAGGTGCTGCACGACGAGCCGCGGCCGCCGCGCAGCCTCAACGACCGGATTCCGCGCGATCTGGAAACCATCTGCCTGAAGTGCCTGCACAAGGAGCCGCACAAGCGCTACGCCACCGCCAAAGCGCTGGCCGACGATTTACGGCGTTTTCTCGCTGGCCAACCGATCCAGGCCCGGCCGGTGGGACGATTTGAGCGGTTCTGGCGCTGGTGCCGGCGCAAGCCCGCCGTGGCCGGGTTGTCGGCCGCCCTGATCCTGGTTATCCCCCTGGGTTTCGCCGGCGTGTTCTGGAAGTGGCGCGAGGCCCAAGACCAGCACCAGCAGGCGGAAAAAAACTTGGCCGCCGCCCGCCAGAACGAAATCGAGGCGGAAGAGAATTTCCGCGAGGCACTCAAAGCCGTAGAAGATTACTTCACCATCGTCAGCGAGGACAAGTTGCTCAACTCGCCGTTGCCGGGCCTGCAGCCCTTGCGCAAAGATCTACTCGGATCGGCCTTGAAGTATTATCAGCGCTTTACCAAAAAACACGCCAACGACCCCAAGCTGCGCTTCGAGCTGGCCATGGCGTATTACCGCATGGGCGCCATCACCCGCACGATCGGCTCGCAAGAAGAAGGACTCAAACTTTTGCAAAAAGCGGCTGATTTCCTGGAAGAAATGCCAACCGGGGAGCCGGAAGATTTCAAAGTCCGGCAAGGCCTGGCCCGCACCTACACCGCGCTAGGAACCGTTCAGGCCGAAACCAATCGTCTGGCAAACGCCCTGGACTCGTTGCAAAAGGCCCTGACTGTACAGACCACCCTGACAAAAGAAAACCCCAAGGATATGGAAGGAAAATACCGTCTTGCTTTGATTCATAATCTTCTCGGTCTGACCAGAAAACGCCTTCACGAATCGGAGAAAGCATTGGGCGATTTCGCCACAGCAATCCACGTGCTCAAAGAACTGGGCCCGGAACATCCCCACCGCTTGAAATATCAAAGTTTGCTGGCTGCCGCGCTCGTTCACCGCGGGAATATCCAACAAGCCCATTTGAATCAGAACGACAAGGCCTTGCAGTCCTATCAAGAAGCAAAAAACCTATTAGAAAAACTGACCCGCGACTTTCCGCACGACATTCAGGCCCAAAGTAACCTGGCCACCTGTCTGCACAACCTGGGGGCGGTTTATGACAACCTCAACCAGACGAAACAGGCCATGGCGTTTATTCAGCAATCTTTGAACCTATGGGAGAAATTAGCCCGTGATAACCCGACGGTGACGGATTATCAAACGCGATACGTTTCTTCCTGCCGTGCCCTTGCCCACCTCTTCAATTTGACCGGCCAAACCTCCCAAGCCCTGAGCTACCTTCATAAGATCCTGGGAATTCAAAAGCAGCTCGTGCAGGAGAACCCCACCAATACCGAATTGCGCCAGGCCCTGGCCGAAGTGTACAACACCACCGGCACCACGCACCAGAATAAGCAAGAACCTTTCGAGGCGGCCTTGTTCTTCCGGCTGGCCCAGGCGGAACAAAGCCGCCTTGCCCAGGAAAATCCCCAAAACCTTTCCTTCCAATTCTCGTGGGCGGTTTTTCAGGCCAACGTCGCTTCCATCGAAATGAACGTGGGACGTCCCGCCGAGGCCATAAAGTTGCTTCAGGAGGTGGCGGCCATCCATGAAAAATTGGCGAGCGAAAAGTATAAAGGTCCTGGTTTTGCCAAAACGCAAAAGGATGAAAAAACCTTCCTTAAAGTAGCACAGAAAGAATTGGCAAAAATGACGGCTAAACAAAAAACCGTCAAACGCGAAATCGACGAACTCGTCAAACAATTGGAAGAAAACGCCGAAGACGACGTGCTCCGCGGCAAGCTGGCCAAAAAACGCCACGAGCACGGACAGATCTTGCGCAGCCTCGGACCCTTCGAAGCGGTCAAAGCCTATCAGCAATGCCTCGAACCGCTGCAGATGCTGGTCGAAAAGTACCCCATCATCGCCGACTACCGTCACGACCTGGTTTCGGTTTATTTGTCGCTCGGCTATCTACATGGTGAAAACGAGCGGGTCAAAGAAGCCATGAAATCGTTGCACCATGCGTTGCCCGTCCTGGACAAGGTTGCCAAACACACCGCAACGGACCTGTATTTGCTGGCCTGCGTTCGCGCCCAATTCAGCGGCTTCGCCGGCCGGGCCTACTTGGACCTGAGCGCCGAGGAACAAGCCCAAAGAAAAAAACACGGCGACCAGGCTATGGAGGCCCTCCGCCAGGCCCTCGCCGCCGGCTTCAAGGACCACGCCCGCTTGCAACAAGAACTCTACCTCGATCCCCTGCGCCATCGGGAGGATTTTCAGCAAGTTCTGGCACAGGAAAAGAAAAAATAGCCAATCAGGTGAGATTATGCTCTTTTCGTCCGCTTCGGTTTTTGCTCCGGTTTTCCCAGTTTTTCGGCAGGTTTTTTGGGGGACCGCGTGTGCAGCATCCTGACGCCAAGGGTTCTCGGCGGAGAAGCGCAACAGCGGTGCCACCTCTTGAGGCGCAGGAACTCGGCCTTGGCCCAATACCGTTTGACGTTTGACGAAGCGTAAGTCACAGCCTATTGGTAACTTGTGTTTTTCCCCTACCAAGTCACCAAGGAGGCTGACGAAGATGTGACAAGGACGTTCAACGCTGGCCACGAATGAGGCCGGACGGGTTTTGGACAAGCTCTTGCTCTTGGAACAGGTTATCGGCCGCGAGGCCGTAATGCAAGCGACCAAAAGGGGTAGGAGGGGATGAAACCAAGGTCTCGGTTCGTAAAAAGAACTCGCGACGAGATAACTCTCTAAGGAGGCCACCCATGAAAAAACCGACTCAACCGGAATATCAAAGTAGAGGGGGGCAGGCCCTTGGCCGGCGGCGTTTTCTCCAGCACGCCGCCGCGGGTGCCTTGGCCGCCGCGGTGGCCGGGCCGAAGACGTGGGCCGCCCCCAAAGAACCCCCGCCTCCGGACAAGCCCGGTCCCTCGGCAGGAGCAATCCGCGCTTTTTATCAATCGCTGTCCGCGGCCCAGAAAAAAGCCATGTGCTTCGACTGGGACCACGTCGGTTTCACCAAGCTGCCCTTGCGCCTGCACGTGACCAACAATTGGGACATCAGTCCCGCCGCGATTTCCAGTTTCACCAAGGACCAGCAGCGGCTCATCGATGACATCCTGGCCAGCGTCTTGAATCCGGGTTGGCCGGAGCGGCTCAAACAGCAAGCCCGCGACGACACCAAGAGGCCCTGGGGCAATCAGAAGGTCGCGATCTTCGGCACGCCCGACAAAGGTCCCTGCCAGTGCGTGATCACCGGCTTTCACCTGACCTTGCGGGCAACGTGCCAGCGCCTGCCCCACGTGGCTTTTCATGGGGCCCTGTCTCACGGCCATCAGCCCAGCGGTTTTTACGAAAAAGTGGGCCATCCCAATAACATCTTCTGGTATCAGGCGGTCCTCGCCAACAAGGTCTATCAGGCCCTGAACGAGAAACAACGCAAGCATGCTCTCGTTGCCAAGGGCATACCCTGGTACGAATGGGGCGGCAAGATCGACCGGCAGATCATCCGTCCCGATACCAAGCTGCCCGCCGACCGGGCGCTCGAGCCGGATGTGCGCTTTCGCGGCCCCAAGGGGACTTTTCCCGGCATACCGATCAACGACCTGACGCGCGATCAAAAGGCCGCGGTCCAGCAGGTCCTGACCAGTCTCCTCGATCCTTACCGCAAGGAATACCATGAACAGGTAATGAACTGTCTCAAGCGGCAAGGCGGACTGGACCGGTGCAGCCTGGCCTTCTACCGGGAACATGACTTGGGCGGCGACGGCGAATGGGACAACTGGCGCATCGAGGGGCCGGCGTTCATCTGGTATTTTCGCGGCTACCCGCACGTGCACATCTGGATTCACATTGCGGATGATCCGGCCACGCGGGTGTCGTCGCATTTTGGGTAACCGGCAAGCGCCGTGACGATGTCAACTGGGAGACCGGCCTATGCAAAAAACCTCACCATCTGCCCTGGTGACAGATAAAGGCCAGCGCGTGCTTTTTCGTATTCAGGATTGTTTTTTCGAGGTCTCCCAGGAAGTTGCGGGCGCTGCTGGGTCTTCCTCCCGGTCCCGCCGGCTTGGGAATTACCATCGACCGGAATCGTTTCCAATTTGAGTTTGCCGGAGATAAGCAGTCCATAAAGCATTTGGCGAAGCAATTGTATCGGCGTCTGGCGAACCGGGCGACAACCAAGACGTGAGGCTTTCCTATCCTCCCGCGCACATTTGCATCACGTTAATCCGCGCCCAGACTTCCGAAGTCTCCAAGACTTCGGAAGTCTTTAAACCCGTACGGGAGCGGGAAATAATGGAGGATGGGCAATGTTATCTCTGTGGAGCCTACCGTTTTCCCTCGGCAACCGCATCACTCGCCGCGAGTTGCTCCGCGCAGGGGGCTTTGGCCTTTCCGGGTTGCTTCTGCCTGACTTGCTGCGAAGCCGCGCCTCGGCGGGACCTGAGCGGCGCGGCCACGGCAAGTCTTGCATCTTCATCTTCAACTTCGGCGGGCCTTCGCAGCTTGAAACCTGGGACCTCAAGCCCAACGCTCCCGAAGGCATTCGCGGCGCGTTCAAGCCGATCCGCACCAGGGTTCCGGGAACGCTCATTGGCGAGCACTTGCCGCGGCTGGCAGGACTGGCCCACAAATACTCAATCATTCGCTCGATGACGCACCGGGACATCGAGCACCAAACCGGCGGCTATACCGGGTTGACCGGACACCGCCATCCGAACCCGCGCGTGTTTGCGCCGCCGACGCCCCAGGACGCGCCGCCCTTCGGCTCCGTCGTCAGCAAGCTGCGGCCCGCCACCCGGCTCGTGCCGAGTTTCGTCAGCTTTCCGACGACCCTCTTTGACGCCGTCGTCATCCCCGGCCAGACGGCGGGCTGGCTGGGCAGGGCGCACGATCCCTTGCACTTCCGGCAGGACCCGAATAGCCCCAATTTCTCCATACGCGAACTCGCGCTCATCGAGGGCGTGAGCTCCGGGCGATTTGACGACCGCCGCCGCCTGTGGGAACGGCTCAATCAAGATAGCGCGTCGCCCCAGGCTCCGCCGACGCTTCACGGCTTCGACGCCTATTACCAGAAAGCCTTCCGGCTCCTGTCCTCGGACGCCACGCAGCGCGCCTTCCACGTGCAGCGCGAGTCGGCGTCGGTCCGCGCGCGTTATGGCCGGACCATCTTCGGACAGTGTTGCCTGTTGGCCCGGCGATTGGTCGAGGCGGGCGTGCCGGTAGTGAACGTCTATTTTTGCTCGGGCGGGCTAACTGGCTTGCAGGCCGCCCGGCCCTGGGACACGCACGAGGGCAATTTCTCGCGGTTGAAAAATGAGCTGTTGCCCGTAACGGACCAGGCGCTGTCCGCGCTGCTGGAAGACCTGGATCAACGCGGTTTGCTCGAGGAAACCCTGGTGGCGTGGACCGGGGAGTTCGGCCGCACACCTCGGATTGGAGCGCGGAGCAGTCCCAATGGGGCCCGGCCCGATGGCCGCGACCATTGGCCGTACTGTTATTCCGCGGTCCTGGCCGGCGGCGGCATTGTCGGCGGCCGCTTTCACGGCGCTTCCGACAGCACGGCCGGCCATCCGGTCGATAGTCCTGTCAGCCCCGGCGACTTCGCGGCGACAATTTACCATTGCCTTGGGATCGACCCGCAGGGAGAAATCTTGGATCAGCTCAATCGTCCCGTGCGTATTTGCGAAGGGTCGCCGATAAGGACGCTGCTGTAGCGCTGGCGGGGGAGCCCTTCTGGCGCAGCCGTCACGAAATTCTTCGGAGGATTGACATGCGACTACCCTGCCCTAGCAGACGGGCCTGGACGTTGGCGATGCTGGCGGCGGCCATCCTGGCCGCCCTGGGCGTTCGGCCCTTGAATTCCGCCGCCAAGCCTGCTGAGCCTGGGCGGCAGGCAAGAGGTAAAACGACCAGCGACCTGCACGGCGACCCGCTGCCGGCGGGCGGTGACGCTAACAAACAGGATTTGGAGGCCATTCAGGGAACATGGATCATTGTCGAAGCCATTATTCGGGGCGAAAAGGTCCCGAAAAGTCAATTCGTGGATTTGCAAGTAGTCTTCGAAGGGAACAAGATGTTGCTCAAGCGTAATAGCAAGATTGACAAAGAAGGAGTGTTCAAGTTGGATGCACGGAAGAAGCCTAAGACCTTCGACATGGACGGGATATTCCGTGCCATCTATTCCCTAGAAAAGAATACGCTGAAGATCTGTGAGTATCACATGGCAGCTTCCCAGAAGAATGAGAAACGTCCTGCAGAGTTCTCCAGCACGAAGGAAAATGGCTGTGATCTGACGATCCTTGAGCGAAAAAAACCTTAGCCGGGTCTAACCATAACCAACCGTTGAAGCTGGCCGGGCCGGCATTCTATTTTTCCAACTTCTCCGCACGGCGCGGAGAAGATTTTGGTTTCAAGCTGCTTGAGTGTAGTCGTCACGCTCCGCGTGAGGATTCTCGTCACGCGGAGCGTGACGACTACACTGCGGCTTGGCCGCGTTAGGATTATAGTCGGAAAAGCGTTCAGGCCGAGGGCATTGCCCCATGGCCCCTCCGCTCGCGATAGGGCTGGATTTTTTCGTATATCAGGCCCACCAGTTTTTCCACCATCTCGAAGTACTCGGTGCCGGCGATGGCCTCGACCTGTTCGCGCAGCCGGCGGCGGCGCTCGATAAGGTCCACGAAATACTGGACGCCGAAGCTGGTCAACGGGCCGCCCGTCCCTTGCAAAGACAAGAGCTCGTCCCGCTCGAGGGGGGTGAGCTGGGCCGCCCGTTCGGGATTGCGTTCGATCCAGGCCAAGAGCTCGGGCTGGGTGGCTTCTTCGTAGAGGCGGCGCAGGTTTTCCGAATTGCCGGCGGCGGCCAGGCGCTGCATGCGCGGCAACAACCGCTCGACCGCTTGGGTCCGCAGCTCATTGACCGACAGACCCAGGGCGCGGGCACAGGCGCTGACCGTGGCGTTACGCAGCTTGCGGTTGCCTTCCTGGAGGATTTGCCGCACGGTCAGGCGGTTAAGTTTGGCCAGGCGGGCGAATTCATCGGTATTCCAGCCGCGCTCCTGGACCAGGCGGGCGATCTTGGCGGACAGGACGGCCGGATTTTCAGGTGCCTCTTTCATACCCGGCGATTGTAAAATGCCGCCGCGTAAAATAACAGGTCGGTTGTCTTGGCCAAATAAGCTTGGCCCGCTTGGCCCCTATTTGAAGCTATGACTTTATTTGTCATTCGGATTCTGGATGAGGAACATCAAACCCGCCAAGGCCCCGCCGCCAAAAGGGCCCAGCAGGTAAAACCACAGGTATTGAAACGCTTCCCCTCCGCTTCTATGACTGTCGTACACCAAAGGAGCCCAAATGGTATCCACCAGGATAGGACCAAGGCCGACCGCCGGATTGAACACTCCTCCCGAGACCGGTCCCACGGCGTAGGCCCCTGCCAAGACGGTAAAACCAATGGCCAGGCCGTAAAACGAATTGTTCGGGTGGTCCTTGGAAGTGGCTACGTTGAGAACGACCAGGACCAGGGCAAACGTGAAAAGAATTTCCGCCAATAGAGGTCCAAAGATGCCGTAAACGTCCCCAGGCTTGGGGGGAGCCATGTGCGTCGGGGCCAGGGTGACCACGGTAAAGGCGCCCAAGATGCCTCCCACGAATTGGGCGACCATGTAGGCCGCCAAATCCGGGGCCTTAAGCCGTCCCCGCAGAAACACACCCAGGGTCACAGCCGGGTTGTAATGGGCACCCGAAACGTGCCCCCCCATGTACACCATGACCATGAGAACACTGCCAATGGCCAGAGGGGCCAGGTTGCCCGCGTGGGCGCCCGCCAGACCGACTGTAAGCACCAGAAAAAAGGTGCCGATCAATTCGGTCAAATGCTTGTTCATGGTTACACCTCGCTCGAAGGAAAAAAAGAAAAAACAACGTGTCGGCAAAGGTAAACCAAATCGCGGTCGGTGTCCAGCAATTAGGTGAGAAAAAAGGTGCTCTCTCTCCCTTTTAGGGAGGAAGTGAAATTTTTCCAAATCCGTCGGAGATGGTTTATTTTGCGGGAGTACGCGGTTGAATGCCCGGCGGCGTCGCGTTTTCCGGGGGTGGGGTCCGCAGGCGCACCGCCTGGGCGTGCTCGAACGGGTCGGGCAAGTTGAGGCGCACGAACGGCGCCGGCGTGAGGCGCTGCGGCATGGCGTTGGCCAGGGCCGCCGCCGTGCTGGCCTCGACCGTGGGGTCGGTCAAGGGGGCGCGATCGGGCTGCATCAGACCCAGAACCGGCAGCGGAATGGGCTGGTGGATGTCCCGGGATTGCAAGCGAATCAAGGTTCCCGGCGGCAGTTTCACCTTACCCGGGGGGACTGGCTGCACTTTCAAGCCAAAAAGGGGCGGCTCCTCGGGGAGAGGACGCGGGCGAACCGGGCCGCCGGTTTCCGGCTTTGCGCGTGGCGGCGGGTCCGGAAAGGTCGCCAACGGCAATTCCGGCTTTTCAATCCGCGCCGCGCCCGGCGGCTTTTGCTGGGCCAGGGTCCCCGTGAAGGGATTTTTTGCCGCCGGCTTGAGCAGCCGTTCCAGCAACTTGCCTGTCTTATCAGGAGGAAATGAAAAACTTCCTTCCCCACCAAGGGAGGCTCCTGTCCCGAGGCCCCAGACGCAAACGCCGATCATCCAGTGACAAAATCTGGCCATCGTGGTGACTCCCTAATTCGGGTATCGAATTTCGAGTTTGTTTCGAATTCCAGATGTCGAATTTACTTCGCCGGCACTTCGATCACCAATTTCACGGGCGTGCCCTCCGGAGGCAAGGTCCGGGTGTTGGTCTCCAGCTTCAAGAACCGCTCGAATTCTATGGTCAGATTAGTTTGCAGGACAGTCTGGTCGGTCACGGGAAAAATGGCGATCAGGGTGCCGGTCAGATCGGCGCCGTAGGCGGTTTCTTCCTTGTTCGGGTCCGGTTTGCTCTTGACCGAGCCGGTGAAGCGGAACTCCACGGTTTTGGGGAACGGTTTGTTATTGCGGGAATCGATCAGGGCCTTGTCCATGGTAATTTTTTTGGTGGTGCCGTCCGGAGCGGGCGCCTCGATATAGAGCAAAACGCGGGGCCCCTGGGGCGGCTCCTTGCTTTCCCCCATGACCGGCTTGCCGGGCTTGAGTCCCAGGCTCTCCAGGGCCTTGTGGACGGCGCTGGGAAGGGCCTCGATGGTGACCACGGTTTCGTGAGCTTTTTTGCCTTTGGGATGCGGCCAACAGGCAATCACTTCGATGGGATAAATGACCCCTTTAAGATGCGGCAGCTTGCGCGGGGCAATTTTGGCGTCGATCTTGATCAGGCGCTTGTCTTTGTCCACGGCCACCCCGCCGGTGTCTTTCTTGTCGCCGGAATGCAGGCCGGGCGAGGTAAGACTCAGGGTCAACAATCCGCCAAGGAACAATTGCCATTTCATGTCAGACTCCTTGTGGCAAAAAGAAATTGTACAGCGAATCCCATCCGAGCCGGAAGCATATCCGAGCCGGAAGGGTAAGCGACGGCCCCCACAGCCTCCAACAGACCGTCGCTTACGCTTCCGGCTCGGACCGACCATCAAAACGCGCCATCGCTTCACCTTGTTCGTCCAGCACATAGGCTATCGCTCCCGCCAATGCCTTTTCGTCCCAAAGGTAGCGCGTGCTGCCGTGTTGTGTCCAGCGATCCCGGTCGGCGTCTTCCCCGAACGTCTCGCGCAGCCGCCGGCTTGCCCATGCCTTGAAATCGATCATGACCTTTTCGGGCTTGGCTGCCGCGCTGGCGACGAGGTGAACGTGATTAGTGCGCACGTGAACAGCCCAGATTTTCCACTGGCGATGCCGCGCTACTTCGAGAATCGTCCGCAATACGACTTGCCGCCGATCCGCATCGAGAACGTATTCCCCCTGGCGCATCTGTTCCCGCCGCGAACTCTCGCGTCGCGCATTCGGCGCTAAAAATGGCGTTCCAGGGAGGTTATGCTGCCGATCAACCGAACCCGGTGCCCGCCCGTGCAGCCACCCCCCATAGGCGGTAATCGTAATGAAATAAGCGACAGGCTCGCTCATGTTGTTCTCCATCATTATCCGAGTCGGAAGCATACCCATCCGAGCCGGAAGCATATCCGAGCCGGAAGCGTAAGCGACGGCCCCCCCACAGCCTCCAACAGACCGTCGCTTACGCTTCCGGCTCGGATTTTTTTCATTTCTCGCCGACGCAAACTACGACGGTGCCTTCTCGGGCATGGGGGCCTTCGAGGTTGCAGGTGGCGGCGTAGAGACGGCCGCCGTGCACCACCGGACCGCCATAGATCATGCCGGGGGCTTGGGTGTCCTTGTGGGCGGCCAGGTCCAAGGTCCAGCGGGCCAGGCCGGTTTTCAGATCGATGGCGTGGATCACGCCCTTCAGATCGCCGGCATAAACCAGGCCGCCGGCCACCGCCGGCGGGGCGAATATGGGTGCCTTGGCGGCGTAAATCCAGCCGCGCTCGCCCGTGGCCAGATCGAAGGTCCGCACCTGGCCGTCGCTGGCGGTGACGATGGCTTTGCCGTCGGCCAGGGCGGCGCACGACACGATGCCGCCCTTGGGAAGATCCTTGCGCCAGAGTTCCTTGCCACCCTGCAAGTCAAAGGCGGCCACCTGACCCTTTGCCCCTTTCAGGACCGTGGTATCGTAACCGATACTGCTGCCGGTGACCACGACGATTTTGTCCTGCACCGAGGCGCCGCCCCAGGGATTCAATTTCAACGGCGCTTTCCACTTGACCACCCCCTTGCCGGTCTCGAGGCAAAACAATGCCCGTTCGCCCTCCCTTTCCTTGTCCAGGTAGGCAGAGCAGACGAGGACGCGATCGCCGGCGACATTGACCGGGGCATCGACGTGCCAGACCTTGTCGCCCTGCTGCCACAACCGCCGCGGATTGGCCCGCGGCAATTGGTCCTCGCTGGGCGGCACGGCGAATTCAGGGTCTTTTTTCTTGTCGATGGCGTACTTCTCCTGGAGCTCTTTCCACCGCTTTTGCAGAATCTTCCGGATTGTATCCAGGTCCATGTCCTTGCCTTCGAAAGTGACGCGGTCGAGGTCCACGCACAGAACGCCCGCCGCCCCGCCGCCGATGTACACTTTGCCGTCGGCAATCGTCGGCGAGCCTTCCAGGTGCACGAGCTTGCCGGGCACGGGCAGCTGCCACAGGGGAAAGCCCTGGTCCACACTCAGGCAATGAAGAATAGCGCCATCGGTCTGGTGCATGCCGTCGCCGAAGACCAGCTTGCCCTTGAACACGCAGGGCGAGCTGACCGTCGGCAGCTTGAGATTCGGCGTCGTCTTGGTACACAGGGTGCGTTTGGCGGCCGCCGGCTCGGTCGAGAGGCAGGAAAAGATGGGGGCATTGAATGCCCCCAACCCGGAAACGAACAAGCGCTTCTCGACAGGCACCGGGGCGGCAATGTAATGGTCCTTGGACTTGAAGGCCCACAAGACCTTGGGCGCCGCCGGCCCGGGCTTGCCGTCGGTGTTGCCCGTTCGCTGCGGATTGCCGCGATACGTGGCCCAGGGCTCGACGGCGGGGGAGGCATTCACCACAAAGACACAAAGGACACAAAGCGAAAACAACAACAAATGAACAACCCGAATATTCCCAAGGTTTTTCATTTCTCTCTCCTTTTCTTCTTTGTGTTCTTTGTGTCTTTGTGGTGATTTAATCTGCTTTGGGCGTTTGCTCATCGATGCGTCCCTTGACCGGGGAACCGGCCACGGTGATTTCGCGGCCGCGCACCTGGCCGGAGCTGTAGCGGACCTCGACGCGATAGGTGCCGGGATCGAGAGCGAAGCGGGCTAGGGGCGGCGGCTGGCCGCGGCCTTCGCCGCCGGAAATCTCCTGCGTCTTCAAGGTCCGGCCGTTGTCAGCCAGAATCCGCACCCGGCTGCCGATGACGCCGTCGCTGCCCGCGATGGTCAACGTCACCGGCGTGCGCTTGCTCCCTTGCTCCGGATTGCCCAGAAGCACGATGGCGTCCTGGCCTTCGTTGTTGAAGACCATGTCGAGCGTGCCGTCGCCGTTCAGATCGACCAGGGCCACGGCCTGGGTATTAAAGAGACGGCGGCCGAGGCCGATCTTGTCGGTGCAATCCTGGAAGGTGCCATCGCCCTGGTTGCGGAAAAAGCGGTTGGGGCCGCGCAAGCATCCGATGACCATGTCAAGATGGCCGTCGTTGTCGAAATCGCCCCAGGCGGCGCAGGTGGCCCCCGGAATGGGTTGATTCAGGTCGCCGGCTTTGGCGGTGACGTCGGTGAACCGGCCCCGGCCATCGCCGACAAAGAGCTTGCAATAGCCGTTTTGCGGCACGAACAGGTCGGGAATGCCGTCGCCGTTGCAGTCGCCGAAGATCGGGCCGACCTTGCCGGGCGTGAAGGCGATGCCCGAATTCCTGGCCAGGACAAAGCCGTGGGGCGAATTCAGGAACAGCATGCCCTGGCCGGCGCCGTACAGGAAATCGGCATAGCCGTCGCCGTTGACGTCGCACACGGCCAGGGTGTCGCCCTTGATGCCGGCGCCGGCGCCGTTGCCGCCCAGCCCGACCACGTCGGAGCGGTCAAGGAACCACGGCGGCGGAGGCGGTTGGGGTTTGCCGGGGATCGGCTTGGCCGGCACACGGGTATTGGCGGCCCGGCCCTTGTTGCGATACAGCCGCAGGCCATGAGTGCCATTGGCCAGGAGGATGTCGGGCCAGCCGTCGGCGTCGTAATCGATCCATGCGGCGGCGGTCAGGTTGTAGACGGCCTCCTTCGGCAACAGAGCCGTGTCGTCCTTGAAAGTGCCCTGGCCGAGGTTGGTGTACAGGCGCGGTCCGGTAGGGGTGGCCAGCAGCAGATCGGCCTTGCCGTCGCCGTTGTAATCGGCGGCCACCGCGGCCCGGCAACCCCCCTCAAGGCCGGGAAGGTAGGCTTCGTGGAAATAATCCCCGCCGTTCAGGAACAAGACGACCTTGCCGGCGCCAACCAGGCACAGGTCCGGCTTGCCGTCGCCGTCGAAATCGGCGCAGCAAATGGCCTGGGCATCGGCCCCCAGCTTGGCCAGGGCCGCCTGCTGACGGAAGCCGGGCATGCCCACCAGCGGGGCGAAATCGTCCTTGCCGGGGCCGACAAAATCGCGCTTGGGGTTGTAGTCCGATCGGCTCAGACTCGCCTTGATCCGCTGATACTTGGCCCGCTTTTTGATCAGGTCATCGACCGGCCCATCGACCATGCCGGGCACGACCACTTCCTTGCCCGCCAGGATTTGCGTGACCGCGTCGGCCAGCCGATCGGTTTTGCCGGCATACATGCGCAACAGCAGCGGCTCGGAATGGCTGACGTTCCAGAACTGCCAGTCGCCGGTATTGGCCGCGTACCAATCGCCGTCGATGTAGGTATGGCTCCAGCGGTAGCTTTCCAGGGCGCACATGACGACCGTCTTGCCCGGCTCGGCCCAGCCCAGGACGTGGTTGCGATTGGGCAGGCCGGCATGGAAATGATGGCGCACGACCTCGGCGGGCCATTTGCCCTTGACGTCGCGGACCTTGCGGAAAACAACGATATTTTTTTCGCGGTCGAGCTTCTCCACCTTGGCGATCATGACGTGCGTGGACCAGCCGCACATCAGGCCCAGCGACAGGGGCGGGCCGCCGATGTAGGCCGGGGCGGGCCTGGACCAGGCGAGACCCAGCAGCAAGGCCAGGATGAAGAAGAATCTGCGGCGCAGCATGATCGCCCCCCTCCGTTAATCAAGCTTCGTCTGCCCTCGTATTATTAGGCCAACAATTCTTGCCAGCTTTTCACTTGCAAAAGACGATCGCGCAACTCCTCAAGGCGGCAAAGCGGCAAATAATCTTCAATGCTATTCACGGCGCCAACGATGGCGGGATCGGGAGCGCCGAACTTACTGCGGCCCAGACGCAGCAAGAACACCCGAGTTGCCTTCCGCTCTCCCTTGGCCTCCCCCTCTTGAAGAATCGCCTGATAGGTAGCAGATTCTCTCAGGGTGCCGGCCTCCGCGGGCGGCACTTCGCAAGGGGTCCTTCGCCAGTTGGAAGGATATCGGCTACCGCTGGCAAAATTTGGACCCGCGATCATCCATGAATTAGCTCCTTTTTCAAGCCAATAATTCTTGCCAGCTATTCACCTCGAGAAGTCGCTCGGATAACTGTTCCAGACGCGCAATGTCGCCAATGGTTTCCAGAACCGCGAGGGTGGCCGCGTCCGGAGGGCCGAATTTCTTGCGACCTTGTCGAAGTAAAGTGGCGCGCCGACCTTTCACTTCTCCCTTGGCTTCCCCCTCTTGAAGAATCGCCTGATAGGTAGCAGATTCTCTCATCCCCGTCATCACTCCTTGCAGAGCTTGGTCCACCACGTCGCGTGGGTAGCGAAGCCCCATGAGCACGTAGGTGGTGGTCCAGAGGTCACCGGCGGTCGATGCACCTGCGCGCGTCATTTGCTTGGACATTGCCGGATCACTCCTTCAAGCCAACAATTCTTGCCAGCCTTTCACTTGCAAAAGCCGATCACACAAATGCTCGAGCCGACCAGTATCTTCAATCTTATTCACGGCGGCAACGATGGCGGGATCGGGAGCGCCGAACTTACTGCGGCCCATACGCAGCAAAATCGCCCGAGCAGCCTTCAGTTCTCCCCTGGCCTCTCCCTTGGCCTCTCCCTTGGCCTCTCCCCTGGCCTCTCCCCTGGCCTCTCCCCTGGCTTCCCCCTCTTCAAGAATCGCCTGATAAGTTACAGATTCTTTCATACCCAGCACTCCTTTCAAAAGTTGAGCCACCAGTTCGCGGTCGTAGCGCAGGCCCATCAGCACATCGGTAGCCGTCCACAAGTTACCGACTTCCTCGGGCGTAACCTCGCGCGTGATCCGCTCCTCCATTCGCCGGATCACTTCCGGCAGGACACCGGCCGCCTGGTCGCACAACGGCGCCAAGGGCAATATTCCCACCCCGCCGTCCAACAACGTTTGCAGCGGCTGTTCCCAGATCCGCACGACCTGGTAGCGAAAAATCCGGTACGGCCCTTCCCCGGGAAATTGCCGCTGGAGTTCTCCCGTGAGAGAAGGAGCGTCCGCTTCGCGCCGCAGAAGCACCACCAGGCTGTGCACCAGCAAATCATGGCGGTACTCCAGAAGTCCATTATACCAATGCACCCGATCCGGAAGACGGTCCTCCCGGAAGGCTTGGACATCGGATTTACTCCACCTTCGGCGCCTCCTCGTCGATGCGGCTGCGCACCGGCGAACCGGCGACGGTGATATCCCGCGCCCGCGTGATGCCGGAGCTGTAGCGGACCAGGACGCGGTACGAGCCGGGCTCGAGGGCGAAGCGGGCGCCGGGGGCGTGCTGGCCGCCGCGGCCGTCGCCGCCGGAGATTTCCTGCACCGCCACGGTCTTGCCCTGCTTGTCCTGGATTTGGACCTTGCTGCCGGTGACGCCGCCGGCGCCGGCCACCGTCACCGTCACCGGCGTCCGTTTGCTGTTGCCGTTGTGCTCGGGACTGCCCAGGAGCACGGCCGATTCCTGGCCCTCGTTGTTGAAGACCATATCGAGGATGCCGTCGCCGTTGAGATCGACCAGGCAGACGGCCTGGGTGTTGAAGATTTTTTGGTGCAGGCCGACCTTCTCGGTGCAGTCCTCGAAGGTGCCGTCGCCTTTGTTGCGGAAGAAGCGGTTGGGGCCTTTCAAACAGCCGACGACCAAGTCGAGGTAGCCGTCGTTGTCGAAATCGCCCCAGGCGGCACTGGTGGCCCAGCCGGTGAACTTGGCCAGGTCGCCGGCTTTGGCAGTCACATCGGTGAAGTTGCCCTTGCCGTCCCCCTTGTAGAGCTTGCAGCCGCCCTTTTGCGGAATGAACAGGTCGGGAATGCCGTCGTTGTCGAAATCGGCGAAAACCGGACCAACCTTGCCGGGCGTGTAGCTAATGCCGGAAACTTTTTTCTCCACGAAGTGGATTTTGTCGCCGTCCTTGACGTTCAAGAAAAGCTTGCCGGCGCCGGCGCCGTAGAGGAAATCGGGCCGGCCGTCGCCGTTGACGTCGCACACCGTCAAGGTATCGCCCTTGACCTGGCCGGCGTGGCCGTTGGGGCCGAACCCCACCGCCTCGGAAACATCGACAAAGGCTTTCCCCTTGGGCACGGGCGGCTCGTTTTTACCCGGCTGGAAGTAAAAGGCCCAATCGCCGTCGCCCTGGCACACTTTGAGGAGCAGGTGGTTTTTGCCCATCGCCAGCTTGAGTGTGACCAGGTTTTGATCCGGAGCACACCCGCGATAAGACGGATCGGCCAGGATCTTCTTGCCGTTGAGCCACACCAACAGGGTGTCGTCGCTGCCGAGCGAAATCGGCAGGTCGCAGGCCGACGGCGTGTCGATCTCCCGATAGAGATAGACTGCCGACCACACCTGATGTTGCGGTTTCGGGAAAATCCGCAGGTTATTGACGTTGCCGTCGGTGAAATTGCCTTCCTTCCAGGAGA
>CAZFGM010000064.1:0-17435 GCA_964518515.1 uncultured Alcaligenaceae bacterium
AGTGCGACTTGCAACCGACAACTCCGGTCAGAATCTCAAAACTACACACAGGCACACAGGCCCAGTCCAAGGAAGGCCTACCCTTTCGCTGAGCCGCCACTTTCGGTTTTCGGATTTCTCAACCCTACGGCACCAGATGCGAAAACGCCGAGTGCCGGCTGGTCGGCAAGGGAATGCGGGTGGGGCCCGACTGTGTTGCAGGCGGCAGCGGAGCGGCGCTGGGGGGAATAGTTCCTGGAAGAGAGGCCGGCGCCTGAAGCGCGGGCCCGGTGCGGGCCGGCAGCGTGGGCCCTGCCGGAATCGGCCGGGCGATCGGCGTCAGCGGGCGATTGTCCGGACTCAAGGTGATGGGGGTGGGCGGCGCGTAAATCGGCATTCCCTGCGGCCCAAGGTAGCTGACCGTGAGTGTGACGTGCGTGATGTTGGGCCGGTACGTGGTCCACGGCAAGAACAGCGAATAGCCCTGGCCGATGATGTCCTTGTGCAGGAGGCGGCGCAGGGTGTGCGGGTCGAAAACCCAATCTTCCAGGGGTTTGGCCCCCGGCGTCGCGGCATCATAGAGTTCCACTTTGATGGCGCCGTTGCCCGCGACCGGGTAACCGGAATCGTCGGTGAACAGGTAGACCCGGCCGGACAGGCACGGCATGGACCCGCCATGGATCGGATCCTGCCCGAGCAGAACTTGATTTTCCCAGCGGCTGACCACCAGGTTGACCCCAGCGGCAGGCGCTTCCTTGTTCCGACCCAGATACGCCGGCAGCGCGATGCAGCCCGGCGTGACGATGACCAGCAACGCGAACAGCAGAAAGCGTGGCAGCGCGGAGCGCGGAGCGCGGAGCGCGGGGGAAAGATTCGAGCCAAGGTCCCTAAGGACCCGGGTCCTTACGGACCTCGGCTCGCCTGCCTGCAATCGGAAATCGGACTCGTTTACCTTGGTAGCACCCATGGCCCGGACTCCCTTCCTTGGGATACGCTTTGCGGAAAACTCCGCGGCGGCAGCGGCTGCGCCGCCGGAATGTACGGCGCCTGCATGGGCTGCGGTTGCGTCGGCTGTGGAAATGAATATGCCCCCTGCAGGTGCTGCGGTTGCGGCAGCGGCGACGACGGCTGCGGCACGGGATACGACCCCTGCAGGTGCTGCGGTTGCGCCAGCGGCTGGCCCTGCTGTGGAACGGAATACGGCCCCTGCATGGGCTGCGGTTGCGGCAGCGGCAGCGGCACCGGCTGCATATACGGCGCCTGCATGGACTGCGGCTGCGGCATGGGCTGGTAGTGCGACACCGGAATCACCGACTGGTGGACTGGGGCGGGCATCATCCCCGGCAGCGGTTGGCCGGTGCTCACCGGAACCATGATCGGTTGGTTTGGCGCTCCGCGCTCGGCGCTGCGCGCTTCGGGCATCATGGGGGCCGCCGTCTGGCTCGTCTGCGGCGGCGGCATGATCTTGGGAGCCAGGAGAAGATGGTCGCCCGGCATATGGTCCAGCGGCGCTTGCAGGATCGGCGGCCCCATGGCCGGGAACATGTCCAGCCCAGGCATGCCGTGCACGCGTTGGACTTCCGGATATCTCCAGTTCATGCGCAGGGCTTCGTCGGCGGCCAGCCGCTCGGCATCGGCTCGGCAGCGAATGACGTGTGGCGTCAGGATAATGAGCAGCTCGCGGCGCTCGTGCACCTGACTGCGGAAACGGAAGGCCGCCCCCAGGATCGGCAGGTCGCCGAAGATCGGCACCTTGTTTTCCGCCAGGCTCAGCTTCTTGGTGATCAAGCCGCCGAGGACGATGGTTTCGGCGTCCTTGGCGGTGACGGTGGTCTCGAGGGCCTGATTGTTGAAAATGGGCGCATTGAAACCAGCCAGGGACAAGAAGCTGTCCGAAAGGGAATTGACCACGGGTATGACCCGCATCAGCACCGTCCCGTCCGGATTGATTTTGGGAGTAACCGTGAGATTGACGCCAACATCTTTGTAGTCGATTGGGGGTTGCGCGGCGACACCAGCGGTGATGACGGCGGCCCCGCTAATAAAGGGAACTTGCTGGCCGACATTGATGGTGGCCCGCTGGTTATCGAGGGTTTGGATCATGGGCCGGCTGAGGACGTCGAGTCGGCCTTGCTGGCGCAGGGCGCGGACCAGGACGTTGACGGTATCGCTGGAGGCGGAGAAAACCAGGCCGCCGATGTTGCCACGCGGCGAGATGCGGCCCAGGCCCAGGTTAGAAAGCGGCTGGAAACCGACAACGCCGGGATCGACAACCGTCTGCTGCCCCAGCGGCTGGGCGACCGAGGAGGCGTTGATGAAGTTGAAGCCGCCGGGCGTGGTGTTGCTCACGGTCTGGCCCGCCCCCAGGCTGCGATTGAACAGCACCGGGCTTTGATAGCCCCACTCGACGCCGAATTCCTCGGCATTGTTCAGATTGACTTCGGCCACCAGCACCTGGATCATCACCTGCGGCGGCAGGTAGTCGAGCTTTTCGATCAGGTCCACGATCTGTTTGAAGTAATACGGCGTGGCGCTGACCAGGAGGGTGTTGCTGATCGGCTCCGGCACGATGATGACGTCACGCTGCAGTTCCTGATAGGCGGTGAGCTGGCCGGTCGAGCTATACGGCGCCTTGTACTTGGTGATGAAATCGTTGAGGGTGGCGGCGACGTCGGCGGCCTGGGCGTTGACCAGGCGATAGGCAACGTTCTTGCGCTCCTCGACGCCGCTGTCTTCGAGCCGGCTGATGATCGCCTCGATGACGTCCAGATCATTGCGGCTGCCGGCGACAATGAGGCTGTTGGTCCGCTCGTCGATGGTCACGCGCAGGTCAATGATGGGCACGCCTTCGGGCGTGACCGGGCCGAGGGTGAGCTGCAAGGGCCGGACTCCGGCCTGGCCCAGACCGGCCTGACCAAGGGCGCCGGGCAGGCCGGTGGTGGCGCCCGGAATGCCGCCCGGAATGCCGCCCGGTCCGGCCGCGCCGGGGCGGGCCCCCGCGCCGCCTCCCAAAAACAGCTGTTGCAGGCTCGTGGCCAGCTGGGCGGCGTCGGCTCTTTTCAGGGCGAAGATGTTGATCTCCGCCCGTACCGCCGGCGGCACGTCCAACTCGCGGACCAGGGCCAGGATCAGCTCCATGTTCTTTTCGCTGGCCTGGATGATCAGGCTGTTGATCGGCGCGTAGGAGGTGATGTGCACGTCGTCGAGCGGGCTGGCTTCCAGGCCCTTGATCCCGTCGCGGCGGTTGGAGAAGAAGCGGACCGAGCTGATGGCGGCGCCTAGGCGCTGCTGGCCGAGTTGGCCCCCCAAGCCGCCCAGCTGACCGCCGAGTCCGCCCAGCTGGCCGCCGGGCCCGCCAAGTTGGCCCCCCAAGCCGCCCAGCTGGCCGCCCAGGCCACCGAGCTGGCCGGCTCCGCCCAGGCCCGGCAGAGCGGCTCCCGTCCCCGTGCTGGGTAGAAGGGCGCCGGCGCTGATGGCCTGGGTCAAAATGAGCGCCAGCTCATCGGCGTAGGCATTCTTGAGCGGCACCACGCGCATGTCGTTGAGTTTTTGCGAACCTTCCGGGCCGTCCATCTGCCGGATGATTGCCTCGATGTCCGTCATGTCGGCGGGCGCCGCTTGCACGAAGATGGTATTGCTGGCCTCGTCGTAGGTCACCCGGATCTGGTGCATGGCCCGGTTTTGTCCGGGATAGCGGTCGTCAAAGAACTGGGTGATGCGCGTGGCCACAATGAGGGCGGAAGCCTTCTTCAAGCGGAACGGCCGAATCTGGCTTCCCGGTAGGTTCGGAACGTCCAGGTTATTAATATCCCGGAGGATGTTGGGTTCATCCTTCTTGGGCGCTTTCTTCAACAGCGTTCGCGGCGCCGCCACCCAGATGGCGTTCTGGCGGGGCAAGGGAATGAGCATGACCGGGCCGGCGGGCTGGGCGGCCGCGGCCGCCGCGGGCGCCTGCGGCGCCGGCGTGGGCGGTTGGGCGCCGGGCACGCCCGGCTGGGGCGTCACCTGCGGGGGCTGCTGCAGGCCCGTGCGGGGCGGGGCCAGGATGGTCCCGGTGGTCGAGTAGATGAGTCGCGAATAGATCTGGTTCAGCGTATTGACCACGGAATTGGGGTCGGCATGACGCAGCTGCACAATCTCCGTGGCAATTTCCACCTCCTTGGCTTGCCTGAGGAGGTGCTCGATGATTTGCTTGGTCGCTTCGTAGTCTTCTTTGTTGAAGGCGCGGATGACATAGCCGCCGATTTCCGGAATCGCGATGACCGTCACGGGTAGTTTGGGCACGCGCAAGTACGAGTCTTTTGGTTCCTTGTCCTTAGGTTCCTTGTCTTTGTCTTTGGGCTGCGCTTCTTCGTGGCTGATCAAGTAGAGAGGATCGTCGGCGGCGGGCAGATAGGGGTCGCCTCTTGCCTGTTCCGCCAAGGCCTGGCTGGCTTCTAAAGCTAAGCGCGCTTCCCGTTGTAAACGTTCGGGTTTGGGATCGAAGAGCACCGGGTGGTCATCCGTGACCGCCGGCACGAAAAAATCGCGCCCTCCACCCGGTGACCCCAGTTGGCTGATTCTTTGAGGGCGGAAGCGTCCGCCGGTGGTGCCGCCAAAGCGCGAGCCGTTGCCGCCGGTAAAGCCCGGCCGGAAACCGCCGGTGCCGAACATGCCGGGGGTAAAGCCGCTGGTGCCAAAGGGACTGGCGCCGAAACCGCCGGGGGTGCCGCCAAAGGGGCTGGCGCCGAAACCGCCGGAGGTGCCGCTAAAGGGGAAACCGCTGCCGGTGGTGGTGGTTCGGCTTGTCGTGGACCGCCCCTGCAGCCGGTCGATGGCGTCCTGGAGAACGTTGGGATCCACGCCGCGGACATATTCCACCCGGACCACCTCGCGCTGCTCGCGGATTTTGGGGGTGAGTTTGCCGTCGGGCCCTTTCACCATGACCAATTTGTCTTTGCCGTCGGGCCCGCGGACTTTTTTACCATCGACGCGCTCGAAATAATACGGCGAATTGGTCTCTTCCAGGAGGTCCACCAGTTTGTCGAGGTCCTTGTACAAGTTTTCCGAGCAGGCCACGATCAGGCTGTTAGTCTTGTCATCGACACCGATGGACAGGGAGACGCCCATGGGATTGCCGTGCTGATCGAGGTTTTGCATTTGCTGGCGGTTGCCGCCGAAGGGAGAAATGCCGCCGGCGAACAGGGCAGCGCGCGAGTTGTTGTTCATGCTCTCGCGGTAAACGTCGCGGAGGACGTAGTAGACGTCGTTGGCGGCGCTGTACTGCAAGGGGCCGATGATCCAGGTCTTGATGACCGCCTTGGAATCGGTCACGCCGGTGTCGAGGAAATCCTTAACCAGCCGCCGCACGGTCCTCATGTCCAAGAGCGAGGCCTTGACGAGCAAGGAGTTGGTGGCAGGATAGGCGACGACGCGGACCCTTTCGACGCGTGGCGTGGCCGCGGGTCCGCCCAGGAGGCCACCGAACAAGCCGCCGGGACCGCCGAACTGCCGGCCGGGGCCGCCATTCTGGCCCATGCCGCCGAACTGCCGGCCGGGGCCGCCCTCCTGGCCCATACCGCCGGGAAAGGGGAAGCCGCCTGGTTGGCCGGGCTGCCGGCCGGGGCCGGGACTCGGTTTGGCGCCGTTGAAAAATTCATCCAGCACGCGCGCGGTATTGATGGCGTCGGCGTACTCGAGCTTGATGACCTGAAATTCGCCTTCGGTGGCGGTTTGAATCAGCTGCACAAGCTGCTCCACCAGGTCCAGGGCTTGGAGATCGTCGCTGGTGACGATCAGTTTGTTGCCCAGGACGGTGATACGAATGGTGGCCTCCTTGTCCTTTTTGTCTTTGGCCCCTTGGCCGCCGCCCCCGCCGCCGCCGCTTTTGTCCTTGGGCAATCCCTCCTTGGGCTTGGCGGGCTTGTCGCTCTGGCCGGGGATGTTAACTTCCACCTTGATGCCCTTCATTTTTCCCAGCAAATCAGCCAGGACCTCCGCCGCGCTGGTGGCGCTGCCCGTGCCCAGGCTAATGATACGCACTTTGCCCGCCTGGGCGCCCTTCTGGGTGGGGCCGTCAATGACCGCAATGGCGTTCTTCACGGCCTTGATCTGGTCCGGGGTGCCCTTGACGATGATCAGGTTGCGGTCGGAGTCATAGTCGATGAAGGGGCCGACGGCGGCGCCGAACATGCCGCCGCCCTTGGGATCGGCAAATATGCCTTTAAGGTAGCCGGCCATATTAGCGGCACTCACCGTGGACACCGGAACCTGTTCGACGGTCGCAGCCACCGGCTGGAATACATCCAGGGTTTTCGCGATCACGACATGATCTTCCAACTTGGCGAACACCCAGATGGTAGTCTGGTTGATGGGGAAGATCTTGACGTTGGAATGCTTGAGAAGTTCCGGTGACTTGAGGGCATTGGCGATGAATTCGGCATTGCCGGTGACGGTATAGGTTTTCAAAAAGGGATCCGTGGAACGGTTCTTCTCGACGTCGATTTTTTCCAGCAAGGTCTTGGCCTTGCCGATGATATCGGCCGGGCCGTTGACGTGCACGGTATTGGTGCCGGCGTCGAAGGTGATGGCATGGTTGAATTTGAAGATCTTGGGTGGTGGTTGATCCTGCTTCGGAAACTTGGGTTGTTCCACGGGCTTCGGCTCGCCGAAGAATTCTTTCAACATCTGGGCGGCGTCGGCGGCGCGGATGTATTTGCACTCGTGGGAAAACACCTCGGCCCCGATATCAATTTCATGGATGGTCTTGATGACCGACCGCAGGGTGCCCGCCATATCCTGCAAGATCAGCTTGTTGGCCCCTCGCAGCACCATTACCTGCCCGGACGGCCCGAGCATTTTCTTGAGGTCGGGGGCGAAATCCTCGGCCACGATGGATTTCAATTTAACCTCCACGCGGACGACTTCCGTGTTGCCTTTCTTGGCTAGTTGTTTCAGGTCTATTTGCTGCACCCAAGCGGCGTCGATTGGATCATCGGCTGGCACCAGCGTCATGAACTTATGCCGCCGCAGCAAGATGTGTTTCTTGGCCTGCAGACCATAGTTGATGATATCGATGATTTGCCCGAGGTTATACACCTCATCTTTCGGCCCGGAAATAACAACCGACCCCGGGGGAGGTTTGGTTTCCCCAATAAATTGGAACTTGTAATTGTCTTTCAGCCAGTCGAATACTTTTTCCCAGGGCACGCCGTTCATTTCGAATTTGACGAGTTTGTCCTCGTCGGGATCGCTGGATTTGGCGGGGGGATTGGCCGGCTGGGCCAAGCCCAAGCCCACGAGCAGCCCTCCCAACAGGAGAGCGCCCATCCACTGACGGCTGCGATTGTTGGTTCTCATGACAGTAATCCCCCGACTCCCGGGCCCAACGCGGCAGGCGCGCCGGGCATGGCCCTTGGTTAATAGAACCTATCCCCTGAAAAATGGAGAGCGGGACATATGTTATGCCCCTAGGGTTGTAAAGAGCGCCTTGACCCATCTCGGCGATTTTTAATCTTTGCGGATCGTTACCCGGTTTGCCCATTCTCCCAGATCGCGCGGGTGATTGCCAGCAGAAATCCAAATCCTTTTAAGCCCGCGGGCGAGTCTTCGAGCCCGCGGGGTCGTGGCCAGAACAAATCCTTTTAAGCCCGCGGGCGGGTCTTCGAGCCCGCGGGGTCGTGGCCAAAACCCCGAGGCTCGAAGACTCGCGTCGGAGCTTGAATCACCGCGTGCCCTTGGCGGTACTTTTGCCGGTTTTGCGCGGGCCCAGGCTCAGCTTGTCAATGTGCTTCCGGGTCAATTCATTTCCGGTGCCATCCGATTTCTCCATGGCCTCCAAAAGAGATTGACCGCTGTGAAGCGCGTAAATTTCCTCGTCCACCTGGAAGTACACGGCGCGATGGTCGATGCGTAGGACCTTGCCTTTTAAGATTACCTTGTTTCGGTTGTCATAGATCCAGAACCTGTCGAACCCGGAGCGCTCGCCCGCCCGAAGCCTTTTCCAGGCACTGGGGGAGGATGGTTCTTCGAGCAAGTTGCGCAGGAAGGCTTCCACCTTGTTGCTCTTGCCGGATTCCTGGATGGTGTGAATAAGCGCCAGCCGCCAATATTTGCGGGTATCCGGGCCTTTTGGCTCCACTTTTTCTTTAACAACGGGTTCCGGCGGTTTTTTGCCGATGAAGATATTGCGCTGGGAGATGTCGGCGTACCTGCGACCTTGGCCTGTGAAAATGTCCTGAAAACTGCGGCCGCTGGGAGTTTTGCCCTTTAGGTCGAGTTTGCCGCCCGGTCCGGCGGCCACGGGGATCATGGCCAGGCCGGCGGGGCCGCGGCGCAGGGCGGCGAAGGCGTCCAGAGCCAACAGGCGCGTGTCCGGACCCAGCAAATGCGCCGCCCGCTTAGTGCCGTTCACGATCAGGCCCTCGATGGTCATCTTGACGGCCAGACGGCCTTCCTTGGCCCCCGATGACGCCGAACCGCCTTCGCTGCCGATGTGCAGCGCTTTGACCCGGTGGACCAGCGGGGCCTTTTCCATTTTATCCAGGAACAAAACGAGCTGGGCCAGGTCCGCCTTGACCTCGACGTCAAAGCCCACCACCTTGTGCGGCGAGGCCTTCTTGCCCGGGCCGGCGGCGGCTTTCTTCCTGTCCAGCTTTTGCGGCGTGACACTGACGTCGGTGAATTCGCACTCTTTTAACAAGGCACTCAGATATTTCCGGTACTCGGATTGCGCCTCGGCCGGATTGTCTACTTTTCCCGGCAAGCTCATGAGGCGGAAGCGCTCGAGTTGTTTTTTTTCCGCCTCCAGCTGTTTCAGCGTGCGCTCCTTGTCGAAGATTTCCTTGTTCAGGACGGCGATGTCGGCGTCCAGAGCGGCGCTGGGTGCCAGGAAAAAGCCGTAGAGCAAGCCCGCGGCGCCCAGCACGAACCCCACGCCCAGGAGGAGCACCAGCATGTTTTGTTCACGGCGTGTCATGACCCCCCTCCTTTTCGCGCCGGGGGCACCTCCAAAATTTCGCGGTAAGCCTCGAGCGGTTGCTTGAGCACGTCCACCGTGATGGAAAATTCGCGGCGGCCTTCGCTGGCCTTCATCGGTCCCAGGGTGGGTTGCAGGTGTTTATCCTTGCGCAGCTTGTCCATGAGGTTGTGGGCCAGGACCTCCTGGTCGAGAGGGAAGGAGCCGAATATTTGGATCTGGCCGATCGGCTGGTTGACCGTCGACTTCTTGGCGGCCGCCGCCCCGGCGGGGTCCTGGCGCTGGGCGGCCAGCAATTTCAAGTGGGTGATCTTGAAATCTTCCTTGTGCTCCATGCGGGCGGCCAGGTCGTACACTTCGTCCAACCACGGCACGGCGGTTTGCTGCCAATCTTTGAGGCCGGCGAAATCGCCGGCTTCCAGCTGCAGAGGTTGGATCTTGACAGTCAATTCATGGTGTTGTTTCTCCAATTCGGCCAGGGAATCGCGCTTGACCCCCAGGATGAAGAAACCGAAGACCAACAGGCCGGCGAGGGCGGCCACGGCGACGCCGGCGGCCACCAGCCAGCGGATTTTGCCGGGGTCGGCGTCGCGGCGGGCCTGGCGGGGTTGGACAAAATTGATGGGCGCGTGTTCGAAGCGGCCCCACAGGTGCACCAGGCCCACGGCGCCGGTGAAGCCGCCCCGTCCGGAGGCCTCCACGTCCACACGCTCCTCGCGCACAAACGGATCGAGGGGATGCACCGGCACGCCGAGCAGCTGGTGCAGGCGGTCGCGCAGCGACCCTTGCTCGCCGTTGCCGGCCACGTACAGCGCATCGGGCATGACCCGGCCATTACCGCTGCCGGCATAGACGGCCAGGCTGCGCTTGACTTCGCCGGCCAGCTGCGGGCCCACCGCCAGCGACCGGGCGAACAACAAGGCGGACCCGCGAACCACGCACAATTCCGCCCAGCGCTCGCCCAGGGTCAAAACTGCCAAGGTGGCGGTCGCTTCCGGCGTATGCCAGACCCCGCTGGCGCGTTCCAGAGCGCCGGCCACGCCGAACGGCCGCGGGGTGATGCCCACCAGCTTCAGGCCGGCATGAAGGCACAGGGCCTTGAACGCCGCCACCACCTCGCGGCGCACAATGACCGCCGTGGCTTGCCGCTCCCCCGCCGGGCCCGGCTCGCGCAGCGGGCAGTAATCGATCACCACCTCGTCCGGGCTATCGGTCAATTCCTTCGAGGCCTGAAAGCGGACCAGCGGGGGCTCCTCGTCGGGCGGGACCTGGGGAAAGCGCACGTCCTTCAAAATGACGCGTTCGCGGCCCAGGACGATCAGCGCCGGCCCGCCGCCCAGGCCGGCTTCCTTGAGCCGCTCGCGCAGCCGGCGGCCGGCCGCTTCGGCACCGCCGGGCGTGCCGTCCCAGTCATCGCGCCACTGGATCGCCCGCTCAATCCGCGCCCCCCCCCGCCCCACCTGCGCGGCGACAAGGTGGATTATCTTCTGGTCCCAGTCGAGTGCCAAGATGCGTGCCAAAGGTGGTCTCCAGGATCAACAGATGTGTGGTCGCTACAATAAATCCGAAATCCGAATATCGAAATCCGAAACAAATTCGAATGACCAAAATCCTAACCGAAGAATCTTGAAACTGTAGGCAAACTTGTCGGGATGGCAGCCCCCTTCAGGGGGCTTTCCGCGCCAGCGGTGTAGGCCCGCCGTTCACGGCGGGTGGAGGGGCCTCACCCCCGTTCACGGGGTTTCTCGCGGTTTGCCTTCAGGCTCCGAGACCACGGCTGAAGCCGAACCCCGAGAAACCCCGTGAACGGGGTTGAAACCAAGGACGCGGCTTTCCAAAACCCGCCCTCAAGGGCAGGCCTACACCGCTGGCGCGGAAAGCCCCGTGAACGTGAACGGGGCTGAAAACAGGACAATAACAACCCCTCCTTCCCGATTAATTTGCTTCAGTCTCTTCGAATTTCTCATTTATGGGGCCATATTTCCCATCCCGGACTCCGATAAATCGCGCCAGTAAACGATGCGCGGCCGGCCGGCGTAGGTTTCCGAGTCCCGCGCCCCCGTATCAATGACCGCCTCGATGCGGGCGACGGGGCCTTTGTCGCCCACCATCCCCACCACATGCACGCGGTAGGTCTGCGACAGCGTGGTGATATAGGGTTCCAGCTGTTTCAGGGTTTCCAGCTTGATGCCCACCTCGGTCAGGAGCCAGGCGGGGGTCTGGAAAATGGCGTCCGGCGCGCCGGCGGACGGCCGCGGCCGGCGGCTCAAGATATTTTGCACGTCCGTGTCGCCCAGACCCTTTAGGGATTGCAGGACCTCTTTCGGCGCCGTGTTGATGTTGATGCGGGCCGGCACTTCCGCGTCGGCCTTGGCCGACACGGTTTCAAACAGCTTGGGCAGCAAGGCGCGCTGCTGTGTCACGTCGTTGAGCGGGCAGGAATACAATAGCGCCGGATCCTTCTGGTTTTTGGCGGGCACCGACACCTGCGTTTTAACCAGGTCGAACAGGGAGTTGATTTTATTCGAGCCCTTCATGTCGATCTGGTCGCGCCTCAAGTCGGCCAGGTTTCCGGACACCGTTAATTTGGGCGCGGGGCTGGCGACCAGAGTCTTGCCATCGGCACTGAAGGCGAAGGCTTTGGTGGTATTGGTCGGCCCGTACTTGCGATACAGGGCGATGTACTTGGCCATGTCCTCGCTTACGGCTTTCTCGATTTCGTCATAGAGCTTGGCCATGTCCTTGCCGTTGATGTCCAGGAGGGGAAGGCCCGCGGCATTGATGTTCTGGTCGCGGCTAAACACGGTCAGAAACGCTTGCCAGCCCAGGCCCAGGCCGGCGTCCTCGTCCTCATCGATAATGCCGTTGCGGTTGGCGTCGCCGCCGTACAACAGCTCGGGCGTCACGCCGTCCACCAGCAGCAGCTCGTCCAGGCTGTCGAGCGGTCCGTTCTTGCAGCGGTAATTCTTCGAGGCGTAATGGTCGCTTTCGGCGCCGTCCGGCCGGGTGTCGCTGTCCGGATCGATCCAGTCCACGATGCGGTTGGCGATCTTTTCGTCCATGTAGGGCAGCTTCAACAGGGCGTTGTAGAGCAGCTCGCCTTTGGGGTCACGGATCATGTAGGCGTTGAGGTTGATCTTGCTATGTTCATCGGTGACCCCGTAGCGGCGGGCAGAACCGTCGGCATCGTTCGCATCGGGCGGGGCGAGGATGCTGAAATAACCGTCCTTCACTCCGGGAACCTTGATGTTGCGGAAGCGGTCGGGATTGGAGAAGGGATTGCCATCGAGGTAATTGAGGATGTTGTCCGGGGTGCTCAGCAGAGCGGCCACGTAATGCACGCCGGAATCGGCCACAGCGCGATTTTGGGCGGCA
This sequence comes from uncultured Alcaligenaceae bacterium, assembly GCA_964518515.1. Lineage (GTDB taxonomy): Bacteria > Planctomycetota > Planctomycetia > Gemmatales > Gemmataceae > CAZFGM01. The sequence continues at coordinate 12,311 of CAZFGM010000064.1, forward strand.
CGAACGGCACCGGCCGAAGCATGCAGTTGCGCCGAGGTCAGAGCGACGAAGTGATAGGCCGCTAACGCCAGAATAGCAACCACGACCATGACCGATAGGAAAACGACACCCCGCCGCTGCCCCGCCGGCGCGCAGGGAAGGCTGCCCTTGGTCAGGAAAACCAACCTGTCCCGGCAAAGCCGCATGACATGTCCTCAGGGAGCAATGGTCGTCGGGCTCGATCCAATATTCGCCGTCGGAATCGCCACGACGTGGCGGTATTTGCGCACGCCTTCGTCGCCGCGGCCGAACTTGGTTTCCACTTCAATGGTGATCTCGATTGCCGCGGGGGGACCGAGTTGGGTTTCGCCGTCCTCGCCGTAATCCGTGCCTTTCCAGGTATCCTGCCAGGCGCTGCCGTCCCAGTAGCGGAAACTCAGGCTCTTGACTTCCGGGGCGATGACGTATTTTTCTTGATTGGGCAGGGAGGAGGGATCGACATTTTCCTCGTCGGCCAGGATGCGCGTGACTTCGCGGCGGGCCAGGCCCACGTCGGGCACCATCCAGTAATCGATGCGGCACAGGTCGCAGACCGGAAAGTCGTCCTTGCCCTTGCGCGGATAGCGCGACAGGGACAGGCGCACGCTTTGCCCCTCGCCCTGCACGCCGCGATTGAAGCCGCCGGTAGAATCGGTCGTTTCGGGGGGAGTGGTTTGCTCCGTCGCGGGCGCGGGGGTGGAGCCGCTCTTGGTGGTCCCGTCGGTGGTCCCAGAGGAATTTGTGGTCCCGCTGGAGGTTGGGAAATTGGTTTTCAGCCACGGGGTCGCCGGGCCAAGATGGCTGGTGATGTCGTTATTGATTTTCGTGAACAGAGTCTGGGCCAGGCTGGCCTGCTGCATCAGCTCGCGGCCGGACTTGCTCAGGTTGAGCTGGGTAAACAGGGCGGTGTACAAGCCATACAACACGAACATGCTGATGGACAGGGCGATGACGATCTCGAACAAAGTATAGCCGCGACGTTTCGTTAGTCGGGGGCAATTTGTGGGTAGGGAAAAATTCGAAAGCCGAATATCGAAATCCGAAACAAATTCTAAATTCAAATATCGAAATCCGAAAGGCGGAGTTTTGCATTTCGAATTTTGATATTCGAATTTGTTTCGGATTTCGGATTTCGAATTTCGGAATTTCGGAAGGCGCATGTCAGTTTCCTCCGCTGGAGGCGGTTGGCGCTACCGAGGGGTCGGTGGTGGTAGGCGGCTTGTCGGCGGTGTGGCCGCGCCTGGCCGGGTCGAAGATGCGCTGGGCCAGGGACACCTCCACCAATTTATCCTTTTCGCGCTTGACCCAAACCTGGACGTTGTAAAGGCCGGGTATTTCGTCCTCCTCGACGGAGATCCGGTATTGCCAATCCTCGTCGAGGTGGGTCCAGTCCTGGTCCGCATTCAAGGCGGAATAGGAATCCTTGGACTTGAGCTCGCGCAACCCCGTGGACAACTCGGCCAGCTTGGACTGGCACAGCTGCAAGGCCTGGGCTTGCTGATAAATATAGTTGGATTGGTTGGCCCCCAGGGACATGGCCTGGGCCAGAATGGTCATGGCCACGCCTAACAGGAGCCCGGAAATGACCACTTCAAATAGAGAAATGCCGCGGCGCAAAAAAAACCCACGGGACCAGGCCCGTGGGGGCACGGGCTTCGCGGTCATGGTTGGGTTCTCTCCTGGCTGGTAATGGCGCCGGTCACGCGCCGCATGCGCACTTCCACCTGGCGGCCCCGGGCATCGCCGAAGGAAACCGCCGCATCCTCCTCGGGGGCGCCATCCGCTCCGACGATGAGGATGGTCTTATATCCGGAGGGGCCGGCCGTCCCCGTTCCCTCAACGACGTTGAACAGGACGTTCTCCAGTTCCTTGGGGAATGTCCCCGGAGTTCCCTGGCCGGTGGGCTGGGTAGGATCCTTGGGGTCGCGCGGCTCGATGAGGAAATTACCGGTGAGGAAATTACCGCTGTTAGGCTGCACGCAAAAGGCATAGGGCCGGCCTTCTTGCTGGGCGCGGGTGCGCATCTCGGTCCAGCGCGCCCGCATAAAGTCGCCGGCCGCCGTCACGCGATGGGGGCTGAACATCGGCCCGATCATGGGCATGCTGATCGCCGCCATCACGGCTAGCAGGGCCAGGACCAGGATCAATTCGAACAGGGTAAATCCGGAATGCTTGTTCATATTGTTTTATGGGACGGATTCTTCTTTAATGTTGGACAAGGTCCCCCAAGGACTTTGACAATAGATATGCGGTTGGCCAGTCGCTTTGGATTTTTCATAATCAATAACATAGATGCCATTCCCTAGGGTGGGCCAGGGCGTCCTAATCGCATCCGCGGATTTCAAGTAAGGCCCCTTGCCCGAGGGATCTTGGCCAAGTAGTACCTCAAGGGTTGGTGGCGGGTCGTCGTTATTAAGCTGATATGTCTCCGCGGCGGTGGTCAGGGTAGTTTTCATGTGGGTGATGGCCGCGGATTTCTTGGCATGGCCAAGTTGGTTGAGGAAAAAAAATCCCCCCAAGCTTGCAAGGACGACGATGATGGCCACCACCACCAGCATTTCCATGAGGGTGAAGGCCGCCCGGCGAAGAGGCGATTGCGATGGGTGTGTTTGCAGTGTCATGACTTGGTTCCCTAAAGGCGGACAGTATTATCCCTATTATTCACGCGCTCCATTAAAGAATCGTGAGAAAAATGAGAATCGTTTCTCATTATGCCACTTGAAGTTAATACAAAATTTGCGCCCCGTTCAAGGGCCTGCCTTATTTTTTCCCTGCCCAGGATTCGTCTCATTCATTCCCTTAGCTGTCCCGTGAACGAACATTCGTTTAACGAAACGAATGAAACGATTTAAATCTTTAATCTACAGTATGTTGCAACCTAGCTTTGACGAACCGCACTCCGTTACCAAACGGACTTCCTCATTCCCACCGTTTCCTTACGACGACACTGCCGAGCTCATCTTGAACACCGGTAACAGCAGCCCCGCCACCACCAGCAGCGTAATGCCCGCCATGACCAAAAGCATGACCGGTTCCAGGAGGCGAACGAACAGCTCCAGCTGACGGGCCGTCTGCCGTTCCAGGCTGTCGGCGATGTCGATGAGCACGCGTTCGAGGTTGTTGCTTTCTTCGCCGACGGCGACCATTTCGATAAAGTTGCGCGGCATAAACTCGCACTGCCCCAGGGGCTTGGCCAGCGAGTTGCCATGGGTGACGTTGTCCGCCGCCCGGTCGATGGCCCGTGTCAAAACGCGGTTGCCCGTCGAGTCCTTGGCGATGCGCAGGGCCTGCAAAATGGGAATGCCGTTGTGCAAGAGCGTGCCGAGGATGCGGGTGAAGCGGGCCAGGGCCAGGTTCAGGTAAATCTTGCCCGCGGTCGGCAGGCGCAGCCGCCAACCGTCCACCCTAAACCGGCCGGCTTCAGTGTTGACCCAGCGGCGGTACAAAAACCACGACCCCACCACCAGGCCGCCAAACAGCCACCACCACTTCTGCATAAAATGGCTGGCCCCCAGCAGAGCGGTGGTCAAGAAGGGCATCTGATTATTTTTCCGCAGCTCCTCGAAGATCGGCTCGAACAGCGGCACGAAAAAGATCACCAGGATAAACAGGATCAAGGTGCCGAACACCGCCAGGAAAATCGGATAGGCCAGGGCGCCGATGACCTTGGCCTTGAGGTCTTCCTGGTTTTCGGTGAACTGGGCGATACGGTGCAGCACGTCTTCGATAAAGCCGCCTTCCTGGCCGGCGCGAACCATGCTGACGGCCAGCTCGTTGAAGGCGCGGGGAAAGAGGGCCATGGCGTCGGCCAGGCTGGTGCCGTCGGCGACCTTGGCCTTGACCTCGCGCAGCGTGCCGGTCAGGGCCGGCACCGAGCTTTGCCGCTCGAGGATTTCCAGGCTGCGCAACAGCGGCACGCCGGCTTTCAACAAGTCGGCGAGCTGGCTGTAAAACGTGGCCATGACCCGCGGCTTGACCCGCCGCCCCGACGTGCCGCGCAAGACCACCTTTTCCGCCGACTGGATCTTGACCGGGTACAGACCGCGGGCGTCCAACATGGTCATGACTTCACGCTCGCTGGCGGCGGTCAAGGTGCCGTTGCTGCGAACGCCGGTATTGGCCAGAGCGGTGTAGGAGAATTCCGGCATCTTTTCCTCTCCCCCCTTATCAAGGGTCGTAATCCCCCAAAAAACGGGTCGTATTTTCCCTAACGTTTTTCAATTAAATCGGTCCAAAGCCCTTTTAAACCTTTGGACTGCATGAAAGTCCCATAATCGACAAACCCCGAGGGAGATATTTCCTCTTTTTTGAACCAGAGAGCCTCACACTCATTGCAGACAAAGCCTGTAATGGCCAATGCCGGAATGAATACTTCCAAAACGCTTCCTTGTTTACATCTGGTGCAAAAAATCATTTTTTCCTCAACCACATGTTAGGCATTTTGTGCCCACACCGAAAACCCCATTAACCAGTGGACTGATTACCAATGGCCAATGACTCGCTTTTCAAAGGCCCGCCATTACCTGCCAGCGATTCCGTTAATTCCAGGTTCTGCCCTATCATCCAGGCCAAATCTTCCACCTTGGCGAATAGGTACAAATAAAACAACTTCGATCCGGAAGACAAGGAAAATTCCTCAATATCATCGGCGATGGCGGTTTTTGTCTTGTTTTCCCTATCCTTGCCGGTAATCAAGAGGGGGGGATGGAAGCTGGTTTTCTTTGCCGGCTGTTGCTTTGGCATCGGCCCACCCAAGGCGATGTTCATCGTGGCCAATTTTTTTTTCACCATTTCAAGGTAAGAGGGATCGGTGAAACCGGCATAAGAACCAACTTCTTCATCCTTGAAAGCAATGACAACGGCGCATGGTTTGCCATTCAACTTCCCTTCCCGAATGGCTCCGCATTGAACTTCCTTCATGGCCGGGCTTCCCCGAGGTTACTGAGCACGCCGAAAGGGCTTTCACAACGGATGACCGGCCGTCCCTGTGTTTTTGTGGCCTGCGCATCCAGGACAAAAACACCTTCCCAGGGCGTTTTTAATGCCTCCTTCGATAATAAATAGGGGCCGCCGAATTCGTCTTTTACAAGCAATGCCTCCAGGGTTG
>CAZFGM010000065.1:0-17382 GCA_964518515.1 uncultured Alcaligenaceae bacterium
GGCTGCGGCGAAGCCCGCGTGGCCGCCGAAACGGACCGAGAACAGCCGCAGCTGCATGGCGACGATGCAAGACTGCCATCCCTTCGGCAAGATGGTGGCGGCCGAGGCGTATCGCCGAAACTTCCACTCCGCCCCGCGCGGCGGCGATCACCTGTTCGCCTTGGGGGACATCATCGAAGTGGGCTGCTGGACGCACTGCCGCCGGAACTTCTACGAGGCCAAGGACTCAGACCCGGCCCGCGCCCACCTGGTGCTGGCTCTTATTTTCCGCACCCCTGGCTACGATGCAAGGTTATTGCGGTAACGGTTCATTGTGGAGGATAACGGGGGAGGCGGCGGGGTAGGATTTGGGCGGGGGTGGGGAAGCCGAGGCGATTCAGGATTTGGCGCTGGCGGCTGGACAGTTGCACGGGGTGGACCACGCAACCCAGCGGGGTTGCTCCTTGACCAAGGGACACTCGCGGAATGCACGTAAGATGCATTCGGTAGTCAGGCGTTTTTCGGCCCGGGGTTCCTCATCATCGGCAACCGCCTGGCGGTAGAGCCGCTGGGCGCCGGGGCTAGGCGAAGGAGGGTAGTTTTTACCAGTTAGATCGCCGCAAGAGGCGGAGATGTTGTAGGACGGTTTTCCAATCCTTCCGGACCCAGTGGAGATCGCCGCAAGAGGCGGAGATGTTGTGGGGCGGATTTTCAATCCGTCCTACCGAGTTTGTGCCTTGGGCGGGTTGGGTGTAAACTCGCCCGTCAACCAACGTTTACGGGTCGGCAGGATAAAATCGGATATTTCCACCTCTCCTTTTCCGGGACCGATATTCCTAAGTCGCATGAACACGGCCAGATGCGCTGGCCTGCTAGCCAAAAATTTGTTCCTGGCACATCTTTTGCCACTCCCAATACGGTTTGCCTTTTGTGAAGCCAAGAGGAAGGTTCGCGGTGTAACCCGCCAGAACGGAGTGCGCGCGGAATCCGTTTTTTCATCCCTCTCTCAGATGGGCCCACTCCGTAGACCGACTCCATAACCCCAATCAAGGTTACTTCCGTGTCGCAATTATTACGATATTCGCATCTGTTTAAGCCGCTATTCTTTGCCTTGGCCTTGCTCTGGGCCTACTGGCCAATCCTGGGCGAAATGGCCTCCCGCTGGTCGGATGATCCCCAATACTCCCATGGTTACCTCGTGCCGGTGTTTTCCTTGGCGCTTTTGTGGATGCGGCGGCGGCAGGTAGATTTCGGGCGGTTGCGGGGCAGCTGGTGGGGAATTCCTTTGCTGGGGATCGGGGCGGCCGTGCATTTGGCAGGCGCTTATTTTTATGTCGCCTGGGTGGAGGCCATTTCCTTGCTGGCCACCCTGGGAGGGGTCTGCGTGTGCCTGGGCGGATGGAAAGCCCTGCGCTGGTCCGGTCCATCCATCGGATTTCTCTTTTTCATGCTGCCCTTGCCGTTTCGTTTGGAAGGCACCCTGGCCTATCCGTTACAGCGTTTCGCCACCAAGGCCAGTACCTACTTGCTGCAAACCGCGGGTTTCCCGGCCCTGGCCGAGGGGACGGTCATTCTCATGGAGGACGTGCGCCTGGGGGTGGTCGAGGCGTGCAGCGGCTTGAGCATGCTGGTTACTTTTTTTGCCCTGGCAACCGCCGTCGCTCTCGTTCTGCCGCGCTCGTGGTTGGACAAGCTTCTCATTGTATCCAGTGCCATTCCCATCGCCATTCTGGTCAATGTGGTCCGGATCACGGCCACGGGGATCCTGCACCGGACGGTGGGGACGGAGGTGGCCGACGCCGTTTTCCATGACTTGGCCGGTTGGCTGATGATGCCCATGGCCCTGATCCTGCTGTGGTTGGAGTTGAAAATACTGAACCGCTTGTTGGTCGCCGCCGAAAAAAGCGGGGCGATGCCTCTGGATTTCAGCGGCCCGGCCCTGGCCTCGCCCGCCCGTCGCGGCCCAGCCTGGACGCGACGGGCCGGACCTTCTGTCCGCGGCCCGGCCCTGGGAACCGCCGCCGCGGGCCCTTAACCCGCCGAGTCGATATTGCCAACCCTTGTTTTTTTGAGAAAGGATATCACGGTGCCCCCCAGTGAACGTCACGATTCCGGCAACGGAATCCCGGCCGAGCCAAAGCCGGCCGCCAACGCGACCAAGGACCTGCCGGCCCCCCCGGCCGTGATCTCCTCGGCGCCGAATTTTTTCAAGCTCCTGCAAGCGCTGCGCCGGCGCTGGCGATTGGCTCTGGGCCTGGGCCTGGCGCCGGCGCTGGCGGCCGCCGCCGCGGTCTGGTTTTTCCTGCCCCCAGGAGCCGCCACCGCCCGAACCTTGGTGCGGGTCGCGTCCACCCAGCCCAAAATCATGTTCGAGACCGCCGAGGCCCGCTCCGATTTTTCCAATTATCAACGGGCGCAAATCGCCCTGATCAAAAGCCGACTGGTGCTCAACACCGCCCTGCGCAAGCGCGAAGTGGCCGAGCTGAGCATGGTCCAAGAGCAGATCGATCCCGTCGAATGGTTGGAAAAAAACATTCAAGCGGACTATACCATCGCCCCGGAAATCCTGCGCATCAGCATTTCCGGCAACCGCCCCCAGGAACTGGTCACGTTGGTGGACGCCGTGCGCGACGCCTACCTGGACGAAATCGTCAACAAGGAGCAGCACCAAAAATTGAAACGCCTGGACCATCTGCGCAAGCTCTACGCCGAGTACGACGACGACCTGCGGAATAAACGGCGCACCTTGCGGAAAATGGCCGGCGAGCTCGGCTCGCGCGACTCGGCCGTCCTGGCGGAAAAGCAGAAATTCGCCCAGGCCCAGCTGAATACCTTGCAAACCGAGATGCTGCAGTTGCAGTCGCAATTACGCAAGGCCAAACTGGAAGTCCTGGCCAGCCAGGCCAGGGAAAAAGGCTTGGCCAAGACCAACATTCCCGAGGGAATTATCGACGATTTAATCACCAAGGACCCCGTGGTGGTCGGCTATACCCGAGAGATCAAGCAATTAGAAGCCGATATCGATTATTTCAAAAACCGCTCGGTGAAGGCGGAAACCGAGCCGGCCTATAAACGCTTCCTGGCCGCCCTGGACTCGGCCAAAAAAGCCCTGGCCGCACGCCGCGACCAACTCCGGCCCGATTTTATGCAACAGCTCCGTGACAAGATCCGGGCCGATGCCAAAACCAACCATGCCCTGGAACAAGACCGGGCCGTCATCGTGCACGAGCTGGAAAAGGTTTTGGCCGAGGAAATTCAGCGCCGCCTCCAAGACATCGACCAATTCAAGACACGCACCATTGATCTGGTTTGGTTGAACGACGAAATCGCGCAAATTGATGATGTCGCCAAGAAGGTCGGCAGCCAGGTGCAGGCCCTGCAAGTGGAAATCCAGGCCCCGTCGCGCGTGGAATTGTTGGAGAAAGCCATTATGTCCAGTCCCGACAATGCCAAACAGCGCGTGCTGTTAACGGGCCTGGCGGGTCTGGGGGTCTTGGTCCTGGTGTTCGCCGGGGTGGCGCTGTTGGAGTTCCGCGCCCGCCGCGTGACCAGCGCCGACGAGGTGGTCAACGGGTTGGGCATTAAACTGGTCGGCTCCTTACCTTTCCTGCCCCAACGGGCCCAACGCCTCGGCGGAGCGAAAAACGCCCGCGACCTCTACTGGCACAACCTCCTGACCGAGTCCGTCGATGCCATCCGCACCAACCTGTTGCACACGGCCCGGCGGGATTCGCTGCGGATTGTCATGGTCACCAGTGCCCTGGGGGGCGAGGGCAAAACCATGCTGAGTTGTCACCTGGCGGCGAGCCTGGCCCGTGCCGGCTGCAAGACGTTGCTCGTTGATGGCGATCTGCGCCGGCCGGCGGTGCACAAGCTCTTCAATCTGCCCCTGGGGCCCGGTTTGAACGAGCTCCTCCGCGACGAAGCGGACATCGCCGAGGTGGTCCGGGACGGCCCGGTGCCCGGGCTGTCGCTGTTGCCGGCCGGTACGTGCGATGGCCGCTCCCTGCAGGCCCTGGCCCAGGAACGCATGGCCGCCATCTACGCCGGCCTCAAGGAATCGTATGACCTCATCGTGGTCGATTCCCCGCCGGTGTTGCCGGTGGCCGATTCGCTGCTCATCGGCCAACACGCCGACGGCGTGGTCTTTACGGTGCTGCGCGATGTCAGCAGCCTGCCGACGATTTACGCGGCTTACGAGCGGCTCATGACCTTGAATATTCGTATTCTCGGGGCCGTGGTCAACGGCGGCGCCAGCGGGTTTTACGGGACCTCCTATCGCTACAACACCGTTCCCGCGGCCGCCACCGTCTCTTAACGCGGTCGAACCGCAAAGTAGGATTTTCCAAAGTAGGACGGCCTTCCCAGGCCGTCCGGACGGGCTAGGAAGCCCGCTCTACAACATCTCCGCATCTTGCGGAGTAACCATTAGGTGAGTGCCACGCATGCTATCCAAATACGCCTTGGCGGCCACCGCGGCCGGCATCGTCATTCTCGCGGGCTATGTTCATGGCTTGTGGACCGGCCGCTGGCGCGACGCGCCGGCGCTCGAACGCGCCGTGGAACGCCTCGAACAGGTACCCAGGACCATCGGCGATTGGCATGGGGAAGATCAGCAGCTGGATGTCAAGGCCGCCGAGCGCGCGGGCTTCCGCGGCTACCTGCTACGCCGCTACGAGAACCGCCGCACCGGAAAGGTAGTCATCCTCCTCCTGGGGTGTGGCCCCTTCGGCCCCATGTCCGTCCATACTCCGGACGTCTGCTACCAAGGGGCAGGCTACCGGGTAGTGGGCCAGGCCCGCACTTGTTCGGTTGCATCCGGCAAGGACTCCGCTGCCGAGTTTTGGATGGCCAAGTTTACCAAACCGGACGCTATTCTGGGGACCAATTTGCGCATCTATTGGTCCTGGAACGCCCAGGGGGACTGGCAAGTTCCCAACAACCCGCGCTGGACTTTCGCGGGCGCCTCGTCCCTTTACAAAATGTACGTGATCAATCAGTTGAACCCTGCCGATGAGCCGGCCGACGAGTGTGCCGGAAAGCTTTTCCTTCAGGAACTGCTTCCCGAGTTGCAACAGGCCCTGATTCCGCGGGAGTGAAAGTAAAGAGTGGAGAGAGCCAAAAACCGAACCGCCCTTCACTCTCCGCCCTCCGCGCTCTACTTCGTTTTGCGGTGCCCCATCTCGTATTCCAAAGGATGATCCCCAATGCTTTTTAGCTGTGATTTGCGCCAAAGTCCTTTTCGGATAGGCTGGCGCGGTTTCGATGGCAGGGGCCAGGCGGTCCCGGATTTTCGAGCCAGCTGGTACGGTCTGGTCAAGACGACGGTGGACTGGGTGCTGGCCCTGTTCATGCTCCTTCTGGCGGCCCCTGTGATTCTCCTGGCCGCACTGGCGGTCAAACTGACGTCGCGCGGGCCGATCTTTTATTCCCAGATCCGCCTGGGCAAGGGGGGCCGGCCTTACAAAATTTTCAAGATTCGAACTATGACCCATAACTGCGAGCGCCACAGCGGCATTCGCTGGGCTGCCGCCAACGATGCACGCATCACCCCCGTCGGCCGATTCCTGCGCCGTACCCATCTCGACGAGCTGCCCCAGCTGTGGAACGTGATCCGCGGCGATATGAGCCTGGTCGGGCCTCGCCCAGAACGCCCCGAATTTGTCGATCAGCTCGAAAAAACCATCCCCCGCTACCGCGAGCGCTTGGTGGTCCGCCCCGGCCTGACTGGACTCGCCCAAGTGCAGCTCCCGCCCGATACTGACCTGGGTAGCGTCCGCCGCAAGCTGGCCTATGATCTTTATTACGTCGAGCGCCGCAGCCTGTGGCTGGATGTGCGCATCCTGTTGAGCACCCCCTTCCACGTCCTGGGACTTCCCTTTGCCATTCCGCGTCTGTTGTTCCGCGTGCCCAGCGGCGAAACGGTGGAAAACCCTTACGAAACCTCGGTGGCGGAATCTGCCGCCCTGGCTCAGCTCCAGCCAGCGTAGGAGCGCCTGTCTCAACCAAATTCACAGCGCCGCCCGCCGCCCCGGTTTGCTCGGCTCGATGCAGGCGCCGGCGGTGGGAAACATCTTGTGCGGGCTGCAGCGATTGTCCGGATTGAACGCCGACCGCAGCCGCAGCATCATGTTTAGGTCCTCGGGCGAAAACAGCTTGGGCATGAAATCGATCTTCTCGACGCCGATGCCGTGCTCGCCGGTCACGCTGCCGCCGCAGCGGATGCATTCCTCCAGGATTTCGTGGCTGGCCGCCAGCACGCGCTTCACCTGGGCCGGGTCGCGCTCGTCGAACAAGAGGATCGGGTGAATGTTGCCGTCGCCGGCGTGAAAGACGTTGGCGATCTTGATTTGATACTTGGCGCTGATTTCCTGTATGAAACGGAGGATGTGCGGCAGCTTGGTGCGCGGCACCACGCCGTCTTGCGTGCAGTAGCTGGGGGCCAGCCGGCCGACGGCGCCGAAGGCCTGTTTGCGCGATTTCCACAACAAGAGGCGGTCCGCCTCGCTGCTGGCCCGGCGAACCTCGCGGGCCCGGTTTTTGCGGGCAATGGCGATGATCCGCTCGGCGTCGGCGTCCAGTCCCGCCTCGAGTCCATCCACCTCCATGATGAGCACCGCCCCGGCATCGAGCGGAAAACCGAAATGAAAGGCGGCTTCGACTGCTTGCAGAATGAGCTGGTCGAGCATCTCCAAAGCCCCGGGCACGATGCCAGCGCCGATGATGTCGCTAATGGTGTTGGTCGCGTCATCGACGGTCTCGAATACACCCAGAAGCGTGCGGTAGGCCTGGGGATTGCGCGTGATGCGCACCCAGATTTTCGTGGCGATGCCGAAAGTGCCCTCGGAGCCGACGATGACGCCGGTCAAGTCGTAGCCGGGATTGTCCTCGACCGGCCCACCCGTCTGCACGACCCGGCCGTCGGGCAGGACGAATTCCAGTCCCAGCACGTGGTTGACGGTGACGCCGTACTTGAGGGTGTGCGGTCCGCCGGAGTTGGTGGCCACGTTGCCGCCGATGGTGCACGCCCCCTGGCTCGACGGATCGGGGGCGAAGTGATAGCCCTGCGGCTTGAGGTGGTTGGTCAGCCACAGGTTGACGACGCCCGGCTCGACGACGGCGTAGCGATCGCGCAGCTTGACTTCGAGGATGCGTTTCATGCGGGTCAGGGCGATCATGACGCCGCCGCCGACCGGCAAGCAGCCGCCCGCCAGGCTGGTCCCCGCCCCGCGCGGCAAAAAAGGCACGCCCGCCTCGTGGCACGCCTTGACGATTTGCCCCACCTGCTCGGTCGAGGTGGGAAACACGACCACGTCGGGCCTGTTTTTTTCGATGGTGTAGCCGTCGCATTCGTAGACCACCAGATCACTGGGCGCGGCCAGTAAACCCGCCGGTCCCACGATGGCGCGCAAACGATCCAGAAAAGGGGAAGTTTCCACCATAGATGTTTCAGGCAAGGGTCGCGGCGTAAGCCCGACTTGATTGAGAATGTAGCAAAAAGGTGGGGATTCTCGGTAACTTCTCAATAACCCTGGGTGAATCGCACACCCCGTACTGCTCAATTCTGCGAACGTTTGAGCAGTACGCCGGCCGGTTTTAACTCTTTCTCCTTCCGTTGTTTACAAGCACACCGCTCTCCGTACTGCTCATTTTCCCGCAACAGCCCCTCCACCGGTTCCGATTCTACCCACGGTTATTGAGAAGTTACGATTCCCGTTCCCAAACTCTGTTTGGGCACGCATTTCTGCGAAACTCTGTTTCGCCGCCCGGTTCGAAACATCGGGCTTTCGCCGTCACGCGCGCCTCCTTTATTACCCGGACATCATCATTCCGCGGAGAATGAGGCCGGCCACGTAGTTGACGCCCCAGAGGAGAAATACCAGCATGCGGCATTCCCAAAAGTCCATTTTGAAGACGACCATCAAGCCAAGCCACCAGAGCACCAAGGTAAAAAAACCACCGTAGGTCACAAACGTCACCACCAGAGCGATGACCCCGGTTAAGATCAGCGATTTGCCAATGAAAACGAGCAAATTCCCGAAATCAAGTCAAGGCTCTCCAGAAACACGCTATAAATAACCAGCACCACGACCCAAAGCCCCGTGGAATAAGCCCAAACAATGGCGAAAAACGCGGTATCCGACATGACCAGGCTCCGTATGCGTGGCCGAACCACGTGGTATAGGGTAGCCTAAAGCCGGCGGGAGGGCTACGGTCGAATTCTTCGGGCTCGATCGCCGGCCGGATCGCCAAGAGGGAGCGCAGAAAGCGCAACGGCACGCGGTTTCCTCCACCGACCGGGTCGTCACACAGCAGGCGGAGGAGTTCCGGGTCGTTCGCGATCCCTTCCATGTTCGAGAACCACCTGACCGGCAGGCGCAGGCCGCCGAGCATAGCCGTCAAGGCCGGTAGCAGGGGGTTGAGCACCCGGTTCAGGCGCGGGTGCTTGGCGAACTGATCCCGCACGATCGGCAGGCGGGGGTCGGCCAGGGTGGTGGCGATGACGCCCGCGGCCTTGCGCCACTGGGCGGCGGCCAGGTAGGCGAGGTACCCGCCGACGCTCATGCCGAAGAGGACCACAGACCCTCCGGGTCCGCCGTGCCTCCGCTTCGGCCAAATCCGCGGCGCAATCGACCCAGCGCTCGTAGGCGAACAGCTGCGTCGGAACGAGGCTCAGGCCGTACCCGGGCAGGTCGGGGAGAACGGCCTCGTAGCCGTGTTCGTGGAGCATCCAGCCGAACGGGGCCACCAGCCGACCACAACCGCCGGCCCCGTGGAGCAACATCACCGTGAGCGGGGCCTTCGGCGCCGCGTAACGGTCCAGATGGATCTCAGTGCCGCGCCAGGACCACCACTCCTCGGCCGGCTCCCGTCCCTCGCTCAGCCGCATCCTGGCGGGCAGAAAGCGCTGGCACTTACGCCAGTGGTCGATCTCGGCATACGAGCGTCGTTCACCCGTTCCCATGGCTTGTGATCCTTGCTCTGTGATACCTTCAGTCCCGCGGTGACTCTTGGCCGCCGAACGCTAGCCCGCTATCCCGCCGCGGGCAGGTTCGGGATCGCGGCCCTTGCTTGGACCCCCGGCGGGATAGCGGGCCGTTGAACGGAACCGGATGCACCAGCCGGTACACTTGGAACAGCCGGGCGCGACGCCGGCCTTTGGGGAATTGTAGGCGGCAGGCAGTGGGCTAGGCCAGGAAAAAAAGTCAGGGCATCGGCTTGGGCGGCGGCGGACAGGTCCGGTCGGCAGCGTTGCTGCGCCGGCGGGCATAACGATGGTAAGGGTCGCGCCCACCTTGACGCTTGCAGGCCCGGGCAAGCGCCTCCGGAGGCGCGGCACGGCGCGCACCGGCGGCCGGCCGCCGCACCAAGACGCCTGGCGACGCCTGCCAGCAGACGATGCCCCGTTTCTCTTTGGGATTCTGGTTCTTCATGAGGTGTTCCAGCACCAGGCGCGTTCGAAGTCGCGGCCCCGCGAGCGCGCGCCGCGCCAGAAGATTACCAGGCGGCCCTGGCGGCACCCAGGACACAACGCGTCCACCACTCCGGCGGCGCTCGCTTGTTCCGCGATGCGCGGCGGCGCTGGTGGCGGAACGCCAGGGCCGTAGGTTTCATTCAACATCCTTGCTTACCCTCAGCCGGGTAATTCGTAGAATTATTCGGTCAGCGAGTGGCCCACACCAATGGATAGTTCGAGGTAACGGAAACGCGACCTCCGCTTCATCAACCGCTATCCGAAACACTTTTTCGTCTCCTGGGAGGATGGATCATGGGGCTGTTGCCGGACTGGCGCATCAAGCGGGACGTCAAGATCGAGCCATTTGCCGACGAGGCCCTGCGGCCGGGGGTCATTTCCTATGGCCTGTCGAGCTACGGCTACGACGTCCGGGTCGGCCGCAAATTCAAGGTGTTCACCAACGTCTACGGCGCCGTCATCGACCCCAAGAAATTCGATCCCAGCGCCTTCGTGGACATTGAAGGGGATTATTGCATCATTCCGCCCAATAGTTTCGCCCTGGCCGAGACGGTCGAGTATTTCGAGATTCCGCGCGACGTCTTGGCCACCTGCCTGGGCAAATCGACCTATGCCCGCTGCGGCATCATCGTCAACGTCACGCCGTTGGAGCCGGAATGGCGCGGCCGGATCACCATCGAGATCAGCAATACCACGCCGCTGCCGGCCAAGGTTTATGCCAATGAAGGCATCGCTCAGATCTTGTTCTTCAAGGCGGAAGCGGTCTGCCAGACGAGTTACGCCGATAAGAAGGGGAAATATCAGGACCAGAAAGGGTTGACCTTACCGTTTGTTTTGCAGGGGAAAGCGTAGGTTTCAGATTTTAGATGTTTACGTTTAGCGCTCGGAAGCCCACGGACGGCCGTCCGTGGGCTTCCGAGCGCTAAACGTAAACCGCATGTAAATTCCCTACGGATTGGCCGGCGTCACCGGCCGCGCTTGCAGGGCGGTAATGCCGACGACGGTGGCCCGCGGCTCGGTCATGTCAATGTTGACCGGGTTGGGCGATTCCGCCTTGGCGACGTTGCCGGCCTGATCGGTCACCTCCATCTTGACGAAGAACTGTCCGCCCATGTCGCGGGGAAACTCCCAGCGGACGAGACCGTCGTTTTTAAAGGCCTTGCCGATGGCGGTCCAGGCCTGGTCCGGGCGGGCGCGGAAGTACAGGGCCACCGGCTCGGCGCCCAGGTTCTTGTCGCTGGCCGTCCAGCGGATTTCCAGGCAACCATCCTTGGTGACCGGGTCGATGTCGCGCAGTTGCAGGTGCGGTGGGGTGGTGTCCACTTCAATGACGGTGGTCGGGGCTTCGCCGCGTGCGGGGGCCTTGCCGCCGAAGCCGTTGCCGTTGGTCACGACCAGGCGCAGGCCGAACCGGCCTTCGCCGGGCAGGGTGATCTCGGCGGGGCTGCGGCGATCGGCGTCCTCGCACAGGCGCTGCCAGGTTTGGCCCTGGTCGCTGGTGATGTAGACGTCGACCTTGCTGATGCCGCTGGGACCGACTTGGTCGAAGCGATAATCCAGGGCCGCCTTGGTGGTATTCAACAGCAAGCGATTGCCGGCTGCTGGGGTGGACCCCGGCGGGGCCGGGGGCACAGTCAAGTCCATCGCCGGACCGTCCACGACCTTGGGAACGCCGCCGTTGCTTTCCGGGCTTGGCTTGGGCGTCTGATACACGGCCGGTGTGACCGGTGGTGGGGGCGGCACCGCCGAGACGTCATGGCGATGGATGACCGGAGGCACGGCCGCCGGGGCTGGGCCTGGCGCCGGTGGGGTTGCGGCAGAGGTTTGCACCGGCATTGGCATTTGATATTCCCGGAAGGCGGTGTTGCCGCACAGGTCCTTGGCCGTCACCAGAACCGGCCTGTGATAGGCTTCCAGGGGAAGGCGGAAGACGCCGGGGAAATTGGCCAACGGATCGATCAGGTGATCAATGCCGTCGCTGCCGCGGTAGGCCAACTTCAGGGAATTAATATCGGGATGGGCATCCTGCACGGCGCATTTCAAGTGGACCTGGCCGTCCGGGGCGATCCAGGGCTCCAGGTCCAGCACCGGTTCCTGCGTGTCCACAATGACCTGGAGAGCCGCCGGCTCCCGGTTCAGATCGGCCGGATTGGCCTTGCCGTTCTTGTCGATGGTGACGAGGTGAAACCAGTACTCGCCGTCCTGGCCGGCGCGGTAGGTGAAGGTTTTGACCGCGGGGCTGGCCGTCTCCTGGAGGTCCCAGTTGCCGTTCCCTTTTTTCACGAACAGGCACACTTCGCGCAGGGCGCTGCGGGTGCGCTCGTCGATTTCCACGGGCAAGGTCCACACGGCGGCCTTGCTGCTTTCCGCCCCGGTTCGAACTGGCAGAAAGTGTTTTTTCTTGGCGCTGACCGGCGGTGCGCCGGGCGGCTGCGCGTGGGCCGTGACCTGGAGTCCCAGGCCGCCGACCCCCAGGCCCAGAAGGGCCCAGGCGTGTACGTTGCCAAAGCGTTTCCACATCCCCATGATTCTCCCCCGCTCCTAGCGAAGCCGGCCCGCGCCGCTTACCCGCCGTAAGCGGCCACCCCACGTGCGCTGCACGTGACGGAGCCTGGCCTGATGAAAAGTTCTCTTGAGAGGCCGGCCCCATAACCGGCGGACCCTACGGTGTCAATAGAGAATATTGAGAGAATTACCAATTACCAATTACCAATTGCCAATTGGCAGAAGGGGCCTGTAATTTTTCTTCAATTGGCAATTGGCAATTGGCAATTGGCAACTGGTATCACCCAAGTTCCCTCGCCTTCCCTCCTTGCCCCGGTCGAAAGCCGTGCTTGCATCCCCCACAGAACCGCGATAAGATTCCTGCCGCACCTCGGTCTATCTCTGGATCTTTTTACCTCGACCCCGAACCTGCAATGCCGAAGTCTGAATTTGCCGACCGGATCCACGCGGTTTTCCGCCACGCCCTGGCGTTGCGCGACCGCCGGGAAGGCGGCGCGCCGGCCGACCTGGAGCTGGAACAGGCTGCCTTCAAGGGCCTGTTGCTGACGGACTTCGAGGCCCAGCGCTGGCCCGCATTCGGCGGCCTGCCGCCCGGCAAAGGTCGCCGCCCCGCCGAGGTGTTTCTGGGCATTCGTTACCCCCTGGTGTGCTGGCTCGATGAATGGTTTTGCGACCAATTCCCCTGGGAGAAATGGCAAGAACGCCCCCTGGAAAAGGTTCTGTACGGCACCGGCGATCGCGCCTGGAAATTTTGGGAACAGGCGCGCCTGGCCGAAACCCACCCCACGACCGAAGTGCTGGAAGTTTTTTTTCTGTGCGTCATGCTTGGTTTTCGCGGGAATCGCCGGCAAACGCCGGAAACGATGCGGCCCTGGATGACCGCCACACAGGCGCAGCTGACCGCCGCGCACGGCTTGCCCTGGCAGGGTCCGCCCGAACTGGAACCCTGGACGCACGTGCCGCGCCTGCGCGCCCGCGAGCGCTGGCAGCGCCTGGTCCTGGCTGTCGGCCTGGGACTGCTGGCCGTCGTCCCCGCCGCCACCTTTTACCTTGTCCGCCAACTGGGACAGTAGATAAAACGAGCGGCGGGGTTTATCCCCGCCGTTTGAACCCCCGACGACCCCGACGACGGGGATAAACCCCGCCGCTCGTGCTCCACGGACCGAAGGAACGGATCATGCCGCTTGCCAAGTGCCTGATGCACATTTTCTGCCCGCCCATGGCTCGGAGTTGGAATTCCCTGTTCTGGCTGCTGCACCTGGGCCTTTTGGGAGGCATTCTGCTGGGCCTGACCCACTTGAGCCACGTCTGGGACCTGGAACGGGCCTTGTCCGCGCCCTGGCCCAAGGTGACGCGCTACTGGCTGCCCGCCGTCTTTTATTTGTGTTACCTCTTGTTCTGCTTGAGTTTCTGGCTGCTGCGCTTGCTGCGCGCCGCGCCGGAGGCCACGGATTTCGCGGATATCGACCAGGCCTGGCAGGAAGCGACCCAGGCCCTGCACCAGGCCGGCATCGACCTGACTGCCGCCCCCGTGTTCGTCGTCCTCGGGCGCCCGGCCGGCGGGGAAGAAGCGTTGTTCCACGCCAGCCGGTTACCGTTGCTGGTGAAGCACGAACCGCAACGGGCCTCAGCGCCGCTGCACGTCTTTGCCAATCCCGAGGCCATATTCGTGACCTGCGCAGGCGCCTCGCTGCTCGGCCGGCATTCCGCCGTCCTGGCCGAGGAATCCGTGACCAGTACAGCGACCTCCTCCGCGGTCAATCGCTTCCAGGAAATGCAAGACATTCTCGCCCGTGCCCGCCAGGAAGGCCGCGGCCCCGACCAGCTGACCCCGATGGAAAAACAGCGCATCGGCGCCCTGGTGGCCTGGGAACAAACCGAGGTTCCCGCCCCACACGCTTCCCTCGCTCCCGAGAAGAGAGGGAAGGGTGAGGTGGTCCCCAAAGTCAACGCCGCCGACGTGGGCCAAACCCGCGCCCGCTTCCGCCATCTGTGCCGGCTCATTGCCCGCGATCGCCATCCTTATTGCCCCATCAACGGCCTGGTTATGCTGGTGCCGCTGGCGGCCAGCAACTCCGAGGGCCAGGCCCTGCAAACCGCCGCTCTTATGCAACTGGATTTGCAAACCGCCCGCGACGTCTGCCGTGTCGATTGCCCCCTCTTTGTCCTGGTGTGCGACCTGGAAAAAGTCCCCGGCCTGGACGATCTGCTGCGGCCGTTGCCCGAAGCGAGCCGCCTGGCCATGCTCGGCCGGCGCTTTGCCCTCGTGCCCGACCTGGAGCCGGCGGAAATCCCCGCCATGATCGACAGCGGTCTGTCCTGGTTATGTGAAACCCTTTTGCCCTGGTACGTGTACCATTTAATGCGCCTGGAAGGCGCCGGCCACGAGGCCGATTTTTTGGAGCGCAACATCCGCCTTTACCAGCTGCTTGACCTGGTGCGCAGTCGACGCGGCCGCCTGAGCCAGATTGTCCGCCGCGGTTTGCCGCTCCCCTCCCCACCCATGCTGGCAGGCTGCTTTTTGACCGCCACCGGCGCCGATGCCGCCCGTGCACAAGCCTTTGTCGCCGAAGTCTTCCAGGACGTGGTAAGCAGCCAAAATTACGTGGCCTGGACCGATCGCGCCCTGGCCGAGGAATCCCTCTTCGGTCGTCTGACCCGCCTGGGCTATGCCGCCGCCGGCCTTCTCCTGTCCGGCTTGATGGGCCTGGGCTTTTACTTCTGGCAAAAAGGTTGAACCGCCACCAAGATCCGGGCCGGGCTTCGAGGCCCGCGGGTTTTTCCCCCACGCCAACCAATTGCGAAAACCGACCCGGAGCTTTACAATCGAGGCATGATCCGACCTGCCCTACCTGCCGACACACCGGTCATCGCCGGCCTGATCCGCGATCTGGCGGTCTACGAAAAACTGACGCACGAGGTCCGGCTCGACGAGGCCCTCCTCTTCGACCATCTGTTTGGGCCGCGGCCTTATGCCGAAGTGCTGCTGGCCGAAGACGCGGGCGCGGTGGTCGGCTTCGCCCTTTACTTCCACAATTACTCCACCTTTCTGGCCCAACCGGGGATTTATCTGGAAGATTTGTACGTCAAGTCGGACCATCGCGGCCGGGGCCACGGCAAAGCGCTCTTGGCCGCGTTGGCCCGCTTGGCCCTGCAGCGCGGTTGCGGCCGCCTCGAATGGGCCGTCCTGAACTGGAATGAGCCCGCCCTTCGCTTTTATCACGCCCTGGGAGCCCGACCCATGGACGAATGGACCGTCTATCGCTTGTCCGGGGCCGCCCTGAAGGATGTCGCGAAGCTCTAACCGAAATCAAAAAAGTTGCCTGGTTCAATCTTTTGGGTAACACCATGTAGGGTGGGTCGAGTCTTCGAGACCCGGGTCGAGTTTTCGAGACCCACCATGCGGGCCGGGTTTCGCCTGATTTCGGTGGGTCTCGAAGACTCGACCCGAACTTGTTACATGCCACCGGTTGCGTCACAAAACGGAGTATGTCCAGCTCACCGGCCGGCCATCGCGATAGGGCATGACGCCGTGTCCAGCAATTCCCGGCCTCTTTTCGAGGTCGGCTTTATCGACATCGCGGATGTTGAAAAAGTCGAGGCGCTACTGCGGCAGGTCCTGCAACTGGGGCCGCCTGCTTCCAAGGATGTCGATTGATGCGGAGGAGTTACGGCGCTGGAAAGGAGCCGGCAAACTCCATGTGCCGTCAGCCATGTCGCTGGCTGAGCCCGAGGCGCCGCGCCTCACGGCCGCCAACCAGGATTGGCCTCGCGGGGCTACAAAGTCTCCAGCTCACTCCTTCGCCCGTTTGTAGACGATGATGTCGCGGGCGCGGCCGGCGCCAGCCGTCAACCTTGTCGTGAACAGGCTGGGGCGGGACTCGATTTCTATCGGGTTGGTGGCCAGGGTCAGCTGGTCTCCTTCGAGCTTGTAGATCCCCAGTTGTTTGCCGCCGGTACCGCTGCCCTTGGTGATCACGAGATCGATGGTTCTGGGATCCTTCGTGGTGTCGATCGTGAATCTGGCGGTTTGACCGCTGCGGTCCGTGCCCGCTCGGTTGGTCCAGAGAATGGTGTTTCCTTCGATATAGAGGCCGGCATCTCCCTGTCCTGAAAGCCTGCCATCCGATTCGCCCTCGTCCATGAGCCAGAATCCTTCGAGCAGGTTTTGGTCCTTGCCGCCGGAGTCGGGCTTCTTCTTCTCGACGACGACAACAGGAATGTTGCTGAAGGGCAGGACGTCCTGAGTGCGCGCCACTTCCTTGTTGTTGCGCCGAACGATGACGGTGTAGGGGACGCCGGTTTCCACGGAAGTGGGGTGAATCACCAGCTCTTGGGCCTTGGCGGGGTCCAGCTTCACGGTGTCGCTGCCGAGTGCCAGACGAAGGCCCTCTAATCCGACAATCGCTCCTGCAATGGATTTCTTGTTCGCGAGCACGACCGCCGGCTTGGGGCCGAAGCGAATGCTTTGAACTTCGCCGAGCTTGACGTCAACGTTCCCGACCTTGAAGGTCTGGTCCGCCACCTCTCCCTGCAGGGTCCCCGTCGGGTAGGAAAGGGTCGCGCGCAAGCTGCTCGTTCCCTTCGAGGGCTCCGCGACAACGCGATAGACGCCGGCTTCGAGAACCATCTTGTAAGTACGCGGCTTGCCGTCCTTGGGAGACAAAATCAGCTCCACCTGGTAGGGGACCGCTGTGGGCAACAGCTCCACGGTCTTGACACGAAACAACGCGGGCTTGTGGCGCTCGGCAAAGGCTATGGTGGGAAGCATCACCTCCACTTCGGGCGTGCCGAGAAAATGGCGGATATGGTCCACGGGGATAGCGGAACCTTTCGGGCCGCCGGCGCTGATGGCAATCAGTCTACCCCAGGAATCAAGAACCGGCCCGCCGGCATACCCGCCAATGTCCAGTTGAATGCGCTGCAGTTGCCCTTTTTTGAGCCGCAGCGCGCTGATGCGGCCAGCCTGGACTCTTACCGAGGGATACTCCCCTTGGACGGGCCCATCGCCCGGAGAAAAGCCGGCGGCGACCACTTCAGCCAGTTCCACCAGGCCGTCGGCGGACCCGAGCGGCAACGGCGCCAGAGCAGGCTTGACGTCAGCCTGGAGCAATGCCAGGTCCAGGCTCTTGTCGACACGGATGGTCCGAGCGGTGACCACCTGCTGGTTCTTGAGGCCCGGATAGACAATCAACTTGATTTGATTGGCCTCGCGAATCAAGTGCTCGTTGGTAAGGAACAGGCCGCTTTCATGCACGCAAAAAGCGGAACCCCGCCTGGCCCCGGCTTCCATCAGCGTGGTGGCGGCCTTCGCCCGTTTCGCGATTTCAGTGTTGGACAGCTTCGCGCCTGGCTTGACCGGATCGGCCGGTACGGTTTTCGGCGGCGGGACCTCTCTTTTGACGGGATCCTTGCCCCGTTTC
>CAZFGM010000066.1:0-7220 GCA_964518515.1 uncultured Alcaligenaceae bacterium
GAAACCACAGGTGGTGCGCTGGTACGGCCGACCGGCGGGAGGAAACCGTGACATTTAGCCGGCGAGCTTGCTCGCCGAGGACTGGATGCATTCCGCGCCGAGCAAGCTCGGCGGCTAAATGAGGTAAAACCATGCGAACTCGCATCGTGACCATCCTGTTACTCGTTGGCCTGGGATTCAGCCTGCTGGCCCTGATTCCCCGGCTGGGCAGCTATCACCTGCCCGGCAATCACAAGGGTTATGAGCCGACCCAGCCGATCGCCTTTTCGCACCGCTTGCACGCGGGAGAGCTGCAAATTTCCTGTGCTTATTGCCACTCCGGAGCGGACCAAAGCCGGCACGCCGGAATTCCGGCGACCAGCCTGTGCCTGAACTGCCATAAGTTCCCGCTGGGCTCCTACCGCGATGAGCTGGACCAGGCCAAAAAAGACAAGCGTGCCCCGCGCCTTCCGGGCGCGCTGAAAAATCTGTACGACGCTCTGGGCCTGAACGAGAAGCTGGAATCGGTCCGTCCGCCCCATCCGATCGCCTGGGTCAAGGTGCACAACCTGCCCGATTTCGTGTATTTCGACCATCGTGCTCACGTGCGGGCAGGGGTGGCCTGTCAGAAATGCCACGGCCCGGTCGAGTCCATGGAGCGGATTCGCCAGGTGGAAGATCTGTCGATGGGCTGGTGCGTGAACTGCCATCGCGAGGTGAATCACACCGGCGTGGCGAGCAAGAAGGTGCACGCCTCCATTGACTGCGCGACGTGTCATTATTGAGGACGAAGCGGAGACTCCCATGCCCGAGGGAAAACGCTACTGGAAAAGCTTGCCCGAGCGCGACGGCGATCCGGATTTTCTGGAAGCGGCGGCGAACGAATTTCCTAAACCGCCCGCGGATTCCGGGTTGAACCGGCGCGATTTCTTGCTGGCCGCCGGCTTCGCCGTGGCCGGCGCCGTTTTGCCCGGCTGCAGCCGGGCTCCCGTGCAAAACGCCGTTCCCCTCGCGACCCAGCCGGAAGGCATAACCCCCGGGCGGCCCTTGTACTACGCCTCGACCTGCGGCGGTTGCCCCGCAGGCTGCGGCCTGCTGGTGAAAACGCGCGACGGCCGGCCCATCAAGCTGGAAGGCAATCCCGATCACCCCCTGTCCCAAGGCGGGCTGTGTGCGGTCGGGCAGGCTTCCCTCCTCGGTCTGTATGACAGCCTGCGCCTGCGGCATCCTCTGAAAAACGGCCAGGAAGCAACCTGGGACGAAGTGGATCGCGACATAGTGCGCCACCTGGACGGCCTCCACGCCCGCGGCGCGGTACGGGTCCTTTCCGGCACCATCACCAGCCCCACGTTGGACTTTATCCTCCAGACCTTCGTGAATACCTTCGCCGATGGCCGGCATGTCGTCTACGATCCGCTGTCCAGCTCCGCCATTCTCGACGCCCACCAGCGGACGCACGGGGTCCGCGCCTTGCCGCGCTATCACCTGGACCGGGCCCAGGTCATCGTCAGCTTCGACGCCGATTTTCTCGGCACGTGGATCGCGCCGGTGGAGCACACCGCCGGCTACCGCGCCGGCAGATCGCTCGAGGGGAATTCGCCGCGCTGTTCTTGTCACGTGCAGTTCGAATCACGGCTTTCCTTGACCGGCGCCAAGGCGGACCAGCGCTTCCGCCTGGCCCCGAGCGAGCTGGGCCTGGTCATGACTTACCTTGCCCACCGGATCGACCGTGAGAAGAATCCCAATGATCCTCCCTGGAACTCGGCGACCCTGGAAACCCTGCCCGTTCCGCGGCCGACCCTGGATGACCTGGCCCGGAAACTTCGGGAGGCCGCCGGAAAAAGCCTGGTCCTGTGCGGCAGCCAGGATCTTCCCCTGCAATTACTGTGCAACTACCTCAATGAGCTCCTCGGCAATTACAGGACCACGATCGATCTGGCCCAGCCGTCGTACCAGCGGCAAGGCAATGACGGCGATTTGCAGAATCTTCTGGACGAGGTCCACCATGGCCGGGTGGCGGCCCTGTTCTTGCTCGATTGCAATCCGGTGTTCAACCTCCCCGGGGGACAGACTCTGGCCGAGGCGCTGGAACGCGGCCGCGTGCCCCTGGTCGTGACCTGCGGCGAGCGCCTGGACGAGACGGCGCGGGTGCGGCCGACCCAGGGAACCCATTACGTTTGCCCGCATCCGCACTTTCTGGCGTCCTGGAGCGACGCCGAGCCGGTCAGCGGCCTGGTCAGCCTGAGCCAGCCCACGTTCCCGCCGCTGGGCCATACCCGGCCGATCCTGGAAAGCCTTGCCGCCTGGATGGGTGATCCCTACCCGGCGTTTTACCTCCATCAAGAATACTGGGAAAAGTTCGTCTACCCGCGGCACACGGGTGGAGGTTCTTTCCAGGCCTTCTGGGACCAGGCGGTCCATGATGGGTTTGTGGAAGTGACGCCGCTGCCATCGTCGCCGGGGCGGTTTAACCGGGGCGAGGTGCAGCCCATTGGGCGCGTCCAGCCTATCGCGTACGGAAGCTTCGCCCTGGTGCTGTATCCCAAGATCGGCCTGCTCGACGGCAGCCACGCCTACAACCCCTGGTTGCAGGAATTGCCCGACCCGGTCACGAAGGTGACGTGGGACAACTACGCCTGCCTGTCTCCGGCCGCGGCGGGGCGCCTGCACCTCAGCGACGGCGACGTCGTTCGCCTCGAAGCGGAGGGCATCGCGCTGGAATTGCCCGTTCTGCTCCAGCCTGGCCAGCACGACCAGGTCGTGGCCGTGGCTCTGGGGTATGGCAGTACCCTTTCCGAGCGCTTCGCCCACATTGGTCCGCGCTGGCTGGAAGCGCGGCCCTCGGTTGGGGACAACGGCCTGGTCGGTGTCAACGCCGCTCCCCTGCTCCGCCTGGCCGACAATGCCTTGCAATATCAGCGCCCCGTGCGGATCACCAAGACCGAACGCCGGCATCCGCTGGCCTCGACGCAAATGCATCATGCCATCGGGCGGCCGGCGCACATGGTGCCGCCCGGCCGCCAACCCTTGCCGGTCATCCAGGAAACCACGGTGACGGGCTTGGCCGCCGCGCCCCCCCGGCATCCACCTGCCCATCCTGATCTCTGGCCCGCCGATCACGACACGCCGCGCCATCGCTGGGCCATGGTCATCGACCTGAACGCCTGCACCGGGTGTTCCGCCTGCGTCATCGCTTGCCAGGCGGAAAACAACATCCCCGTCGTCGGCAAGGATGAGGTACGCCGCCAGCGCGAAATGCACTGGCTCCGCATCGACCGCTATTACACCGAACGCCAGGAGAGCGTGGACGTGGCCTTCCAGCCCATGCTCTGCCAGCACTGCGGCAACGCCCCCTGCGAGACGGTCTGCCCCGTGCTGGCCACCCTCCACAGTTCCGAGGGACTCAATCAGCAGGTGTACAACCGCTGCGTCGGCACCCGCTACTGCGCCAACAACTGCCCGTACAAGGTCCGCCGCTTCAACTGGTTCCTCTATCCGCGCGACGATCCGGTGCAGAACCTGGTCCTCAATCCGGACGTGACGGTGCGCTCGCGCGGCGTCATGGAAAAGTGCAGCTTCTGCGTGCAGCGCATCGCGGAAGCCAAGATCGAGACGCGCCGGAACGGCGAAGGAATGTTCGACGGCGCCGTTTTGACGGCCTGCCAGCAGTCCTGCCCGGCCCAGGCCATCCGCTTCGGCGACCAAAGCGACCCGCACAGCCAGGTCGCCCAGGCCCAGAGCGATCCGCGCCGCTACCGGGTGCTGGAAGAACTCAACGTGCAGCCGGCGGTGAGTTATCTGAAGCTGGTTCGTAATCGGTAGGCGATGGGGAAACGTTAGATCCCGAAGGAAGTATTGCCAATTACCAATTGCCAATTGGGAGAAGGAGATTGCTCAATTTGAAATTGGCAATTGGTAATTGGCAATTCTTGTACACAAAGGAATTGTCCGATGCAGGCATGTTCTATATTGCGGGAACCCCTGGTCGAGGGAAAAAAGACCCTGGCCCAGGTGACCGACGATGTCTGCGCGCCCATCGAGCGCCGGGCAACGGGGCTATGGTGGACGGCCTTCGCCCTTTCCTCGTCCATGCTGCTTCTGGGCTTCGTGGCGGTGACGTATCAGATCGCCACGGGCATCGGCACGTGGGGTCTGAACCGCACCGTGGGCTGGGCCTTCGACATCACCAACTTCGTCTTCTGGATCGGCATCGGCCATGCCGGCACGTTGATCTCGGCCATTCTGTTTCTGTTTCGGCAGAAATGGCGAACGGCGGTCAACCGCTCGGCGGAAGCCATGACGCTGTTCGCCGTGATCTGCGCCGGGCTGTTTCCCCTCATCCACATGGGCCGGCCGTGGCTGGCCTACTGGATGGCCCCGTATCCCAACACGCGCGGCTCGCTGTGGATCAACTTCCGCTCCCCGCTGGTGTGGGATTTCTTCGCCATCTCGACGTATTTCCTCATCTCGCTGGTGTTCTGGTACGTGGGTCTGTTGCCCGATCTGGCCACCTGTCGCGATCGGGCCAAAACCGGCTGGCGCAAAAGAATCCTCGGCTTTTTCAGCCTCGGCTGGAACGGCTCGTATCGCACCTGGCACCGCTACGAGATGGTCTACCTGCTGTTGGCGGGGTTGGCGACGCCGCTGGTCGTGTCGGTGCACTCCATCGTCAGCACCGACTTCGCCACGGCGGTGCTGCCCGGCTGGCATACCACGATTTTTCCGCCGTACTTCGTGGCCGGGGCCATTTTCTCCGGCATGGCCATGGTGCTCACCCTCATGCTCATCGCCCGCAAGGTCATGCATCTGGAAGATTACATCACCGTCCGCCACGTGGACGCCATGACCAAGATCGTGCTGGCCACGAGCTGCATGGTCGGCCTGGCGTACGCCATCGAATTTTTTTCCGCCCTGTACTCGGGAAATCCTTACGAACATTTTGCATTCCTCAACCGCGCCCTGGGTCCCCTGGCCTGGGGCTACTGGATCATGGTCGGGTGCAACGTGCTGTTGCCGCAGCTATTGTGGTTCAAGAAGGTCCGCACGACGGTGCTGGTCGTGTTTGTCCTGAGCCTGTTCGTCAATGTGGGAATGTGGTTCGAGCGCTTCATCATCATCGTGACCTCGTTGCAGCGGGACTTTTTGCCGTCGAGCTGGGCCGACTACGCCCCCACCCTGGTGGAGATCGCCACGCTGATCGGCAGCTTCGGTCTATTCTTCACGTGCTTTCTTGTCTTCTGCCGGTTCCTGCCGATGATCGCCATGGCGGAGATCAAGGGCGTGGTGGGATATGCCCGGCAGCCGGGGACGCCGGCAGCCAAGGAATTGCCGGGGCGGACTTTTTCGCCAGATGGCCAGGCCGGGGAACGCCCTGCCCTGGTGGCGGCAGGAGGCAATGTATGAGCCGGCGCTTTTTCCTGGGAGTGTTCGAGCGCGAACAGGATCTGCTGGCCGCCACCCGCGCGGCCCGGGACCAGGGCCTGGCCATCGTTGACGCCTACACTCCCTACGCCGTGCACGGCCTGGACGAGGCCATGGGACTGAAACCGTCGCGGCTGAGCCGGCTGTGCCTGGCGGGCGGCCTGGCCGGCGCCCTGGCGGCCCTGTGGTTTCAATTCTGGACCATGACCAGCGACTGGCCGCTCAACGTCGGCGGCCGGCCGTGGAATTCCTGGCCCGCCTTTTTGCCGGTCACGTTCGAGGTCATGGTGCTGTTCGCGGGCTTTGGCGTCGTGTTCGCTTTCTTCGGAGTCAGCCGGCTCTTTCCCGGCAAGAGGGCAGTCTTGCCGATTCCGGAAGTGACCACCGATCGCTTCGTCGTGGTCGTCCAGGAGCAGGCGGATTTCCATGCCGATGACGTTCGCCGATTGTTCCAGCAGTTTCAGGCGGTGCACACCGAAGAGCGCGAAGAGGAAACGGCCCCGCGCGCGAAGATTTCACCGCGGAAGGTGAACTGGTTTCTTGGGACGGCCCTGGTGCTGACGGTATTTCTGAACTGGCTGCTGGGGTCGGATTCGAGCCGGCCCAATCACGAATTCTTGCCGGAGATGGTGCGTTCGGTGCCCTTCGACAGTTATTCGCGGCATCCCGCTTTGCCCGAGGGGAACACGTTGCAGCCGCCGCAGGCGGGCACCATCGCCCGCGGCCAGTTACCGTTGCACTACCGGGCCACCCCGGAAGACGCGGTCCGTGCCGGCAAGGAGCTGCACAATCCGCTGGTTCCCGAAGAAGGCCCCTGGTTGTCGCGCGGGGCCTACCTGTATGCCCAGCATTGCCAGATATGCCACGGCGATGGGGGCGATACCAAGGGACCGCTAGTGCAACGCGGCATCCCAGCGCCGCCTTCGTTCTTTACCAAGGAAGCCCGTCTCATGCCGGACGGCCAGAAGTTTTATGTTCTGACCTACGGCAAAGGCAGCATGGCGTCCTATGCGGGACCGCTTTCGCGCGCAGATCGCTGGGCCGTCATCTTGCACGTCCGCGGCATGCAAAAGAAAGCGGGGCAGACGCCATGAACCGAACGCTGTGGCCGGGGTTGAGTCTTCGAAACCCCGGCCGGGGCATCGCAGACTCTGCCCCGGCCACCCAATTTCCAAAAGTGATCCCCCTGATGGTAATCCTGGCCGGACTGGGGGCGCTTACCTTGGTCTTGGGTTTGTTCCTATCCCCGGCCCTGACCTGGGCGAATCTCTTGCTGGTCAGTTACCTGGGCATCGGCCTGGGGCTGGCGGGAATGGTTTTCGTCGCCCTGCACCATGTCACGGGCGCCGGGTGGAGCACGGCCCTGCGCCGGGTTCCCGAAGCGATGGCCGCCATCCTGCCGGTGGCGGGCCTTGGCCTGATCGCGGTGCTGCTGCTGTATCCCTCCCTTTATCCCTGGTTCGACCAGGAGAGCCACTCGAGCCACTCCGGGTTCAAGCACGCCTGGCTGGACCGGCCGTTTTTCCTGGTCCGGGCCGCCGGCTATTTGCTTTTGTGGCTGCTGTTGAACTGGGCCATGGTTCGCACTTCGCGGCGGCAGGATGTGGAACCATCACCGGCCGGGACTTTGCGGAATAAGCGCCTGGCGGCGCTGTTCCTGGTCGTCTTCGGGATTACCCTCTGGCTGGCGAGCACCGACTGGATCATGTCGCTGGAGCCGGATTGGGTCAGCACGGTGTTTGGCCTATACAACTTCGCCGGCCTGTTTGTCAGCGGCTTGGCCGCCATGATTCTGCTGGTGCTCTGGCTCGGGCGCCGCG
>CAZFGM010000066.1:7320-17367 GCA_964518515.1 uncultured Alcaligenaceae bacterium
CGTCCTGACGCCGGATCACCTGCACGACCTGGCCAAGCTGCTGTTCGGCATGAGCACGTTCTGGGCCTACCTGTGGTATTGCCAGTACATGCTGATCTGGTACGTCAACAACCCCGAGGAAACATCCTATTACGTGCAGCGTCTGCACGGCGCCTGGGCGCCGCTGTTCTGGGCCAACCTGGTGCTGAACTGGGGCATTCCATTCTTCGTGCTCTTGCCGCGATCGGCCAAGCGCAATCCGAAGGTTCTGGTGCAAGTGTGCGTGGTGGTCCTCCTGGGCCGCTGGCTGGACCTGTACTTGATGATTGTACCGGCCGTTTCGCCGGCACAGCCCCTGCTGGGATTCCTGTATGCGGGCCTGATTGCGGGGGCGGGAGGATTTTTTTTCCTGACCTTCCTCCGCGCCCTGTGCCGGACGCCGCTGGTCCCGGTTAACGATCCCTTCCTTGTCGAGAGTCTGCCGGGACATGGGAGATAAGCTAGGGCCATTTTTCAGAGGATCACAACATGAATGAGTACCCGGGCACCATTTCACAAAATAAAACCTCCGTCGCGGTAATGGAACCTCAAGCCGCTGGGCCTCAAGTTCAGGGCAATACGCTGCAACTGGTCCTGGGCACCGGCGTTTTTGCCGTTTGTTTTGCCATCTTCGGCTCGGTGTCGGCCATGATGCCGTTGCTGCGCGAGCTGTTAACCTTGAGCGAGGTGCAAGTCAGTGTGGCCCTGGCGGTGCCGGTGCTGCTGGGCAGCCTGGGGCGCATTCCGTTGGGCATCCTGACCGACCGCTGGGGAGGCCGGCGAGTATTTCAAATAGTTCTGGTCTGTTCCATCGTGCCGGCGGTGGCCATGGGTTTTGTGGAAGGGTTTCCGGCCCTCATCGTGTGCGGGTTTTTCCTGGGCATCGCCCTGGCCAGCTTCGCCGTGGGGGTGGGATTCGTCAGCGGCTGGTACCCCAAGGAAAAGCAAGGCATGGCCGTGGGCATCTACGGCGTGGGCATGATCGGCCAATCGCTGGCCGCCTTCGGCGTGCCGCTGATCACGAGCTTCCTCGCGCCGGCATGGGGCTTCTGGTTTTTCGCCCTGCTGGCAGCGCTGTGGCTGGTCCTTATTTACCTGTTTGCCGAAGATGCTCCGCGGCGCGGGCCCGCGCAGACCTTGGTCGATTTTGTGCGTCCATTGCGCCAGCCCATGAGCTGGGTTCTCAGCCTTTATTATTTTCTCACGTTCGGCGGGTTCGTGGCCATGGCCATCTACCTGCCGATTTTTCTGACCGGGACTTTCGGCCTGTCGCGTCCGGACGCCGGCTTTCGCACGGCGGGCTTTGTCGTTTTGGCCACTTTGATGCGCCCCGTGGGCGGCCTGCTGGCGGACCGGATCGGCGGCCACACCATCCTCTTGGGGGTTTTCCCGGCGACGGCCGTCATGGCCGTTTTTCTGGCCTGTCCCCTGATGTGGACCTTCACCCTCGGCGCCCTGGGGATGGCGACGGCGATCGGCCTGGGCAACGGCGCCGTGTTCAAGCTGGTCCCGGAATATTTCCCCAAGACGGTGGGCAGCGTGACGGGCCTGGTGGGCGCCGCCGGCGGCCTGGGCGGATTTTTCCCTCCCCTGGTCCTGGGTGTCATTTACCAGGGCACCGGCAGTTTTACGTTGGGTTTTGTCCTCCTGGGGATCTTCTCTCTCTTGTGTTTTGCCGTTTGCTGGCTGCACCGCCAGCCCCCCGGCCATCATCCATGAAAAGCCCCAGAATCTCAAAACCCCACACAGGGTTCCCGGTCGGAGTGGTTAGAACTCTTCACCAAAAACCTTCAACCACATAAAAGACCTTTGACAAGGCCATGCCTCTCAGAAATAGCCCAGGAGGCGGACCAGCTACGGTGCGGGCCAGGAGGGAATAGACGGGGAGAAGCACCGGTCAGGCCGCACCCCCTTTGATCCGCCGGCAAGGTCGTGGAGAATTGCGCTTACCCGCGTCTAGAAAGTTACGGCGGCGCCATCAAGTGTCCCCAGCCCAGAAGATGCGGTTCCGCGGGAAGCGGCTGGACCGGACGCAAATATCCCGCCATTACCAGGGTCCCGACGTGGAAATAGACCGCATCGGCATCGGATGGGCTGCCCGGATAATGCCCGAAGCCGCCATCGGCATTGCGGCAGCGCAACGCCCAGGCCGCCGCTTTCGCGAGCGCCTTTCGCACCTCCGCTTTTCCTTGCCCCAAATGAACCAACGTGAACACCGCGTCGAAGGTCGCGTGCCGATCGCGGGCCGGCGGGTTGATCAGCCAGCTCCCGTCCGGTTTCTGATCGCGCAGCACGCGGGCCAGGATGCGGTCCGCTTTCTCCACCGTCTTCTCGCCGAGGAGCCGATAATAGTGCACCATGTGAAACGTGGCGGCGATGTGATTGTGCAGATAGCCGTCCTCAGCCTGGACCATCAGGGCACGGATTTTTCGGTCGGCTTCCGGCGGCAGTTTTTTGCCCGAAGCCAGGTAGGCCAGCGGAAAGAAACTGGTCGTGTAGGAAGGCAGCGTCTGGTAGTCTTTTTCCAGAATGGCGTCGAACACCGGCAGGGGATGGCGGCGCGGCTTGGCCCCCAGGGCGTGGAGCGCCACCAGTCCTTGCGTCGTGTTGTACAGCCGGGCCTGTGCCGACTTGGCCTCCATGGTACCTTGAACATGAAAGAAGGCGCCGTCCTTGGCCTGGCGCGAATGGAAAAACGCGAGGGTCTTGGCCTCGAAGGGCAGCTTCCAGCCGAAGGTTCGGTGCAGAACCACGGCATAGGTGGGCGCCGCCAGATCGCTGGCGGCGGTATCGGCCATGCCCTTGTAGGCCGGATCGAGACCCGGGAGAAAAGAGCCGTCGGGCCGGGCGGTCAAGGCCCAGAAGTTGCGCAGGCCGGCGAGGGAGTCGGCGGGTGGAACGAGCTTGGGCGGCCCGCTGGCCCTCCCCGAATGGGCAACCAGGAACAACAAGGCCGCTGATAAAGGTATTCTCATTGGAAATCTACTCCTAACCAATTTTCTTCCAGATTACCACTCGACATCCCCAATTCCCAGCCCCGTTGCCTACTTCCCAATTCGTGGGGATCGCGGGCCGGCTTGGCCCCCAGAGGGTGGAGCGCCACCAGTCCTTGCGTCGAGTTGTACAGCCGGTACAATTTTTTTGAATCTTGTTTGCGCGATTTGGTAAGATTGACAGAGGTCGGCAGTCCCCTTGCCGGCCCGAGCGGAGCGGTGCGATGGCCAGTGAAGAAAAAACGGAACTGCAAAGCGCCGGACCGGCGCCGGCCGCGGCGCCGCCGCTGAGCGAGGCCGATTCCACCAGTTCCCTGGAAACCAAGGACCAGCGCAGCGCTCTGACTTCGGACGATCAAACGGCCGTCCAGAAAAATATCGATCTGAGCATTACCCAGAAATTGGCCAGTCCGGAAATCATCGATCATCGGGGGAAAGGACAGGGTGAGGGAAGCGGGACCCTGAATCAGGGGCCCGAAGCGGAGCAGGAATCGTCCTGGCGCAGCCTGGGCAAACCCAAGGTGACCGGCTACAAGATTCTGGACTTGCTCGGCCGGGGCACCTATGGCGAAGTGTGGAAGGCCCAGGAAGAAAGCACCGGCATCGAAGTGGCCATCAAGTTTTTCGCCCACGGCACCGGCCAGCAATGGCAACTGTTGCAGGCCGAGGTCAAGCAACTGGCCCTGTTGCAGGCCGATCCGGGCATCGTGCAACTCAAGGACGTCGAGCCGTCGGCCTCACCGCCGTATTACGTGATGGCTTTGGCCGAGAAAGGATGCCTGGCCAAGCGCCTGGCCAAGGGCCCGGTGCCCGTGGCCGAAGCTCTGAACATTTTCCGCCAGGTGGCGGATACCCTGGCTTACGTGCACGCCAAGGGCATCCGCCATTGCGATCTGAAGCCGGGCAACGTGCTGCTGGACGCCCGCGGCCGGGCCCGCGTCGCCGACTTC
Source organism: uncultured Alcaligenaceae bacterium (assembly GCA_964518515.1). Taxonomy (GTDB): domain Bacteria; phylum Planctomycetota; class Planctomycetia; order Gemmatales; family Gemmataceae; genus CAZFGM01. The sequence continues at coordinate 11,282 of CAZFGM010000066.1, forward strand.
GGCCAGGCCCACCTGTCCACCGACGCCTCGCCGGCCCTGGGCACCTTCTTTTACATGGCCCCGGAACAGGCCGACCTCAAGAAACAGATTCCCGACACGCGCTGGGACGTTTACGGTCTGGGGGCAATATTTTACGCCATGGTGGTGGGCCAGCCGCCCCGCCAGGATCCGCTGGTGCGCAACGAACTGGCCGGCACCGGGGATTTGTCGCACCGGTTGGATCGCTATCGCGCCTGGGTGGACCAGGCCCCGCCCCTGGCCGAGCATCGCCGCGTGCCGGGCATGGACCGCGACCTGGCCGAAATCATCGACCGCTGCCTGGAAATCGATCCGGCCAAGCGCTGGCACGACGCCGGCGCCGTGCTGACCGCCCTGGCCCGCCGCGACCGCCAGCGGCGGCTGCGGCCGTTCCTCCTCTTCGCCCTGGTCGCCCCGGTACTGCTCCTGTTGATCATGGCCGCCGTTGTTTCGCGGATGATTTCCCCCTTGCAGAAAAACCTGACCAGCGCCCAGGCGGAATTGTCGCAGAAAGTTAATCAGCGCAACCTCTACCTGGCCCGCCTCCTCGGCGAGGATGTGGAAGTCCAGTTGCACAAGCGCATTCAGGTTCTGGAAAAAATTGCCCGCCAACCGGCCCTGGCCCAGGCCCTCAAGGCTGCCCGCAAAGACGATTTGCGAAAGATTCTGGAAACGCACCTACCGGAATGGCAGGAAGACAAGGACAAAAGTTTGTTCGTGCGCGTGCTGGTCACGCTGCACACCGGGGAAATCCAGGCCATTATCCCCGAGGTGGACCTTCCCGAGCCCAATTATGGCTATCGCGACTGGTTCCACGGTGGCGGCGACCAGCCGAAAAACTACCGCGGCAAGCCGGTGAGCAAAACCTATATCTCGCAGCCCTTCGTGTCCACGGTCGCCGGCCATCCGTTGATGATCGCGATTTCCACCCCGGTCTGGGACCCGGACCGACCGCGCCATCCTTTTTTTCCGTGGCGGCGGCCGTTAGGCGTGGTGTCCGCGACCATCGAGCTGGCCACCATCCAGGGCTGGTTTTCCGAGTTGAATCTGCCCCACAGCTTCGCCGTCTTGCTCAACGAGCGCGGCCAGTTCCTGTTCCACCAGGACACCGAAAAAATCAAGCCGATCGACGAGGAAGCCCCCCGGTCCTTTCCCAAGGACTCCGCGTTGTTCGACCACTTGCTGGCCCGCCAGGAAGCCGGCATCACCGCCCAGCCCATCAGCGACCCGATCAACGGCAAGAAATACTGGGCCAGCTACGCTCCGGTCAACGACAAGAAAATCGGCTGGGGCGTGGTCATCCAGCACGAGCAGCCGACCACCGAGATTCTGCTTGCCGAATTGAACCGCACCCTGATCACCACCGGCCTGATTGCCCTGGGCGTGTTCGCCCTGGTCATCCCTGCCCTGTGGGGCTGGCTGCGCTGGATGCTGCGCAAGGAGGAGGGCAATGGGGCGTGAGATTAATAATCGGGCATTCCGACCCAGGAAGTTGGCAAACGGCCATTGGACCAGACCGGCCTGCTGCACAAGTTCAACCCGCTAACCTCAAAAAAAGGCAGCGGCTTCGTGCAACCCCTGCGACCGCACCAGAGTGGCACCGCCAGCGGGATTTTTTTCCCTCAGCCCGGATATTTTTTTCTCGAATACCCTTTCCCTTTTCGTCCATCGACGGCATAAATTGAAATTCCCCAAGGCCCTGGATAAAAGCAACCTCTTTTTCTAGGGTTGGCATTCCATGTGCTCTTCGTGGTCACCTCCACCGCACTTGTGACGCACCCGGGAATTATCATCATGCAGGTGTTAGCTCAAGCCCTTCCTTTTTCTTTCCCGCTTGATGGCGTCGACACTATTCCAGCGGGTGATAATTCCGGCGTTCCGGAGCTGGAATCGGCTGGCACGGTTTTTCTCCCCCGATCCTTCTTCCCGACCCCAATCGGGTATCCGATTTCTGCCCGGAATTGGCTATCCCTCCACCGGACCAAAGGGATAATCCCACGGAAATCCAGGCGATTTGTACCCCCGAATTCCTGGTTGACGCGCTTTCCCTGAACAGGCAAATTCCTGCCATTTCCGGAGAGAGAATTGATGGCAACGAGGGGGGTGAGTTAACCCCTCTTCCGGAAGAGAGTTCCTCCCCGGGACCGGAAAAACCGGTGTCCCTGTTGCCCGAAGGCAATAACTACTATCTTTTGAGCAGCGAGTCGGGAACCGCCCTGCTCGGCGCCGGCCTGTCCGCGGCCGCCGGCTCCGTCCAGCAAAAAGCTCTGGAATCGTCCAACGTCGATGTGGCCCTGGAATTCACCCGCCCAGCGCGGCTTCCAGGTCACGGCGCGCTGCCCGCCCAGCTAGGCGAATTCGGGCACCCGCGCCTCCACTTCGGCATGGGCCGGTCCATTATCGGCCGGCAGGTCCCCCGATATCACCCCCGGAAAGGCACCGATTTTCCCTGGTTGCGGCATGGCGGCATTCCTTTCAACATTTTTTGAGCCCGAAGCCGTCTCAAACTACCCGGGAGGCCGGAAATCCTCGCGGGGATAGCAAAAAGTCGGGAAGGATTGTCCGTGGTTTCTAGCCCCGTTCACGTTCACGGGGCTTTCCGCGCCAGCGGTATTAGGCCCGTCCTTCAGGACGGGTGGAGGAACCGAATCCTATCTTTTTCCGAACCCCGTTCACGGGGTTTCTCGCGGTTTGGCTTTAGCCGCGGATGGTCGACTGGCAAATGAGGATCGACGACGCCCGTACGAAGCTGAAGTCGGTTTACCCGAAAATTAAGCTGTGACAAAGCACTAGCCAAAACCGAGCGCTATCCTTGACACGATGGCAGAGCGAAGCTATTCGCCCCTTTGACCCGCTTGCCGCCGCCTGTTAGAATCACGGCAAGTCGTTTGGGGGAGGGCGTTATGATTTCCACCGACCTGGAACCACGGGTTTCCTACGTCAAGCGTTTCCGCATGGAAATGGATTTGCAGATCCCGCTGCCCCCGCCCCTGCTGCCCGAAAGTTTTTCGTTCGTCGCCTGGAGCGATGCCCTGCTCGAGGTGCACGCCGAAATCAATTTCCAGTGTTTTCTCGATGAGCTGGACGCCCAGGTATTTCCCAGCCTGGGCTGCCGCGCCGGTTGTTCGTACTTGATGCGAGAAATTCGCAAGAAGCCGGGGTTTCGGCCGGAGGCGACGTGGCTGTTGGCGTCGGCGGCGGGTTATTGCGGCACCGTGCAAGGAGTCGGCGAACGCCCCGGCACCGGCTCGGTCCAGAACCTGGGCATCGTGGCGGGCTATCGCGGCCGCGGCCTGGGCAATGCCCTGTTGCTCCAGGCTCTGCACGGCTTTCGTCGCGCCGGCATGCACCGCGCCGTGCTCGAAGTCACCGCCCAGAACGACGGCGCCCTGCGCCTCTATCGCCGCCTCGGCTTCCGCTGCCGCAAGACCCTGTACAAGGCGGTCGCTGCCGAGGCCGTCTGGTCGCCTCTCGCGCAGGAAGCAACCGGCAGCTGGTATATATAATCCTGGCAAAGGACGGTATGGCCGGTGCAGCATTGCGAAACTTGGAAAAAATCCTCAGCCGCCGCGAATCCGTTCAATTTACGCCGACGGGACCCGAGTCTATGAGGGGCAACAACCGGCTCGCCTTGGACCCTTCCGCCAGCTTTGACCCGGCCGCCAACGGAGCGCCGCACCCAGTCCTGCGGTGGGACAGGGTAAACAACCGCATTTATCAAGCGAGGGAATTCACCCAAGGCAATGTGCCGATTCGGGACATCGATTTCACGAATCCGACATTTCCGAACGGTAAAATGAGGACAGGGCACCCGGGCCCACCCCATCAACATCCTTGGTACCGGGTTGATCCCAATAACCTGGCTGCCGGATACTGGCGCGATCGGAACCCTCTATCCCTGAAGGGGCCACAATGCCAACGCAGAATATCACGGTCGTTTCGATTCATCCCGATCGCGCTGGACCGCTGGCTTTGGACCTGAAGGACCTCTTGTCCGCCCTTGGCCCCCACCTGGGGGAATGGAATTGGTGTGTGCGGAATCTGGATTGGCTCGGGGAAGGGGGCGAGGCCTTTTGTCGCCGGGTCCAGGCCGAAGGTCCAGCCGGTTTGTGGATTCCTTCGGAAGAGTTAGTTCGTCACGCCGCCAAAATTTACCAGACTATCGAGGGTGAATTCTTGGCCTTTCCCCAGGAAGTTGACCCAAAAACCGTGCAGGAGGAGGAATTGAACCTGCGGGCTTTCCCGGCCAGCCGGGCAGACCTTGCCCTCCAGGCCGTAGATGGTTGCTTCTTTGAAATATTCACCAAGGACCCGGAGGTCCTCAACGCTCTCAAAAAGTTCAAGGACCTTCGGGAAGAAAATCCCACCAACTATTTCTGATAGTTCGTCCTTCGCGCTCGTAGAGACCGCATTCAACTGGAAACTGGCAACTAGCAACTTTTCCCATGAGGATATGGCATCGTGGCACAGGAAGTTTATCAGCATACTTTACCCAACGGCTTGACGCTGCTGGCCGAACGCATGGAGCACGTGCGGTCGGCGGCCATGAATTTCCTGGTGCCGGCGGGATGCGTCTACGACCCGCCGGAGCATCCGGGCCTGGGCACGGTCCTGGCCGAGATGATCACCCGCGGCGCCGGGGCGCGTGATAGCCGCGAATTGACCAACGCTCTCAACAACCTCGGCCTGGATCGCGATGAAAGCGTGGGCTCGTTGCACATGCGTTTCTGGGGCGCCACGCTGGCCCGCAACCTGCCCGCCGGCCTGGAAATCTACGCCGACATTCTCCGCCGCCCGCATCTGCCCGAAGACGAGCTGGACCCCGTCCGGGCCCTGGCCTTGCAAGACATTCAAAGCCTCGAGGACGAGCCGCGCAGCAAGGTGCTGGTCGAGCTGCGCCGCCGGCATTTCCCGCCGCCTTTGGGCCAGGACCGCCGCGGCACGCCCGAGGGCCTGGAAAGCCTCACCCCGGCCAAGATCCGCCGGCACTTCCTCGAGCGCTTCAGTCCGCGCGGCACCATCCTGTCCGTCGCCGGCAACATCGATTGGCCGAAACTGCGCGACCAGGTCGAGCGGCTGTTCGGCGACTGGACCGGCCAAGAACCGCCGACCTTGACGCTGGGTCCCCGGCCGGCGCCGCAAGCCCATCTCGACAAGGACACGACCCAGACCCAGATCGCCATCGCCTATCCCAGCGTGCCCTTTGGCCATGCCGACTATTACGCCGCCCAGGGCGCCGTGCAGGTGCTCTCGGGCGGCATGAGCGCCCGCCTGTTCACCAAGGTTCGCGAAGAGCGCGGCCTGTGCTACGCCGTCTGGGCCAGTTACCAGACCTTCAAGGACCGGGCCTGTATTCTGTGCTACGCCGGCACCACCAACGAGCGGGCCCAGGAAACCCTGGATGTTACTCTCGGCGAGCTGATTCGTCTGCAAGACGGTATTGAGGTGGAAGAGGTCGAGCGCGTGCAGGCCGGCTTGAAATCGTCCTTGATCATGCAGGAAGAATCCACGTCGGCGCGTGCCGGGGCCCTGGCTTCCGACTGGTATTTCCTGGGCCGGATTCGCCCGGTCGAGGAAATTCAGACGGCTATCAACAACCTGTCCCCGGAAGCCATTGTCGGCCACTTGCGCCGCTGCCCGCCGCGCGAGTTCACCATTGTCACGCTGGGACCGAAACCGTTGAAGTTGCCGGGGGGATGAAATTGCCTATGGAGGCCTTATCCTCGATCCCAACCTGTTCCCAACCTGTAGCCGCAGGCTTCAGCCTGCGGAATAACCCGCAACCTAAAGGACCTACGCATCTTCCGGGACCTTGCCCGGAAGAAATGGCCCCTGCGGGGCAGCTGAAATCAGTTGTCAAAATACCCCGTGTGCCGGGAATTGACGCGAGTGGGCTTGGTCGAGTCGCAAGGTCAACAACAACACGGAGTTGTGGAATCACCCACTCACGCCAAGGGGTAAAGGGTCTGACGCGAGTTCAGAACTGTGGGCATCGCGGCTTGATTGGGCGACAACATTTTGTCGCAAAAACGGCCCGAAGGGCCTACGCATCTTCCGGGACCTTGCCC
>CAZFGM010000067.1:0-17280 GCA_964518515.1 uncultured Alcaligenaceae bacterium
CGTTCAGCAGCGATTTTTCCCGAAAACCTTCGATGCCACGGCGACTACACCCTTTGGGTGTGCCCACCGTTTCCGGGGACCTCTCACGTACCCGAAGAAGAGAGAAAGATTAAGAGTTCGATTAGGATTAGGAAGTGGACTAGGAGCAAGATAAAGATTACGAGTAAGAAAAACCCCCCCCCATCAGATCCTTCTCTCACTCTTAATCTTGTTCCTAATCGTCTTTCCTAATCTTACTCTTCATCCTACTCTTTCTCTTCTTCTAGGAGTATCCAGCAAACAGGTCCGGAAACAATGGGTACACCCTTTGATTTGGCAAAGTGAATCTCCCCTTGCACTGACCGAGGCTCGTCGCTATCGTGCCCGCTCCTTGGCTATCCGATGAATATCTCCTACCCCGACGCCGGCTTCGCATCTGGGTACGCGGCCTGTTGCTCGTGATGGCGGCGGTCCTGGTTGGGGTTTTTGTTCTGGCGATTTGCCTGGACCCGTACAAGGAAGGGCGGGTTTGGCTGGAGGGCACCCATCGGCAATTCGGCTTGCCGCCGTGCTCGTTCAAGGAGGTGACGGGTTGGCCCTGCCCGTCGTGCGGCATGACCAGCAGCTTTGCCCTGCTTATTCGCGGCGACGTGCTGCACTCGCTCCAGGCCAACGCGGTCGGCACCTTGCTGGCCGGTTTTCTCCTGGTATTCATTCCCTGGAGCGTGGCCTCGGCCTTCCAGGGACGCCTGTTGTTTATCCAGTCGGTGGAATGGGTGTTGATTCGTCTTCTGGTCCTTTTCTTTGTCATTCTCCTGGTCCGCTGGGTTGTCGTGCTGGTGGAACTGCAGCTGACCCGTTGAGACATGTTCGGCGAGCCGAGCCGCGTAAGCGGCCGGGTTGGGGGTCGCGGCGTAACCCGGCTCCTTACGGAGCTCGGCTCGCCTCAATATTTGCCACCCACAGAATAAGGAGGAGAGAAGATGCGTCCCTCCGGAAACGACAAGGCCTGGCGCTGGGCCGCCCTGATTCTGGGTACCGTGGTCCTGGGCATCGGCTGCAATCCCCTGACCCTCTGCTCATTCCTGTTGCCGTGGGGGGAGGACAAGGAGCCGCCCCAGGTGATGAAGTTGGCGGCGTCCGGGAAGGAAGTTAACGTGGTGGTGCTGGCCCAATTCGCCACCCCCCAACTCCTACCGGAATTGATCGGCGCTGATCGGGAGCTGAGCGAGCGTGTGGCCTACTATTTGGGCAAACGCTTTGCCGAAAACAAGGAACGCGTCAAGCTCGTGCCGCCGGCCAAGGTCCACAACTACCTCCGGGAGCGCCTGGACTGGGACAAGCACCAGATCGGCAAGGACTTCAAGGCCGATTACGTCGTGTTCCTGGAAATCCAGCGCCTGACGCTGAGAGAAAACAGCCAACTTTACCACGGCAATGCCGAGATCGATGTCACCCTGATCGACGTCCACCAGCCGCGCGGCGAGGCCGCCGTCCATAGGGAAACTTACCGTTGTCAATATCCGTCCGACACCGAAATCCCCAAAGAGGTCAGCGAAATCCCGGTCGGCAAGTTCCGCGAGGATTTCCTGAACCGGATCGGCAAAGATATCCGCCGCTATTTCACCAGCTATCCGCGGTCGGAGAGGCATGCCAGGGATTGATGTGCGCGCAGGGGTGGGAAGCCCGAAGCGCCGGCGAGGGATGCTTTATTGCCCCGCGTTGGCGCTTCGGGCTTCCAGGATTCTTTCCACTTCCAGACAAATATTTTGGTGCACGATTTCCTGGGATTGGCTGGCATCCACCAGCACGATGCGGTCGGGGCGGCGCTGGGCCTCGGCGCGAAAGCCGGCCCGGACGCGGGCGTGATACTCCGGCCCGCGGCTTTCCAGCCGGTCCGGCTCCCCCTGGCGCCGGGCCAGGGCGACTTCAACCGGCACATCGAGCACCACCGTCACATCCGGCTCCAGGCCGCCCGTGGCGATCTTTCCCATGGCATAGAGCTGCTCGGGATCCAAGCCGCCGCCATAGCCCTGATAAACCACATTGGCCAACAGAAAGCGATCGGAGACGACCCACCGTCCGGCGTCCAGGGCGGGGCGAATGATCTCGGCGGTCAACTGGGCGCGGCTGGCCATGAACAGAAAGGCCTCGCAGGCCAAGGTCATGGGCCGCCGCCCATCCAGAACCAGGGCGCGCAGCACCTCGCCGATGTTGGTGCCGCCCGGATCGGAACACTGGGTGACGGCCAGGCCGCGGCGGCGCAGCCAATCGGCCAGCAGCCGGCACTGCGTGGATTTGCCGGCGCCGTCCAGGCCGTCCAGGGAAAGGAAGAGATTCTTGACCATGAAAGATGGAGAATAGAGGATAGATGATTGAGGATTATCAATTCTCCGCACAACTCACCTGCTCCGGAGGGTAGAGAGAGACCTGGATCGGCGACCCACTTTTCCGTCACCCCTGGAGACTTCTGTCGCCAAATCTGCAAAGGACCACAAGAAACGCTTGCCCATGGCGGCGGCGTAGCGCATGAGGGTGGCGATCGTTGGGTTGTCTTGCTTGCCATTTTCGAGCCGGCTAACCACGGCCCGGTCCAGACCCGAGCGTTTGGCCACGTCCCCAATGCTCAAACCGCATTGCGCGCGCTCCCGCTTGAGGGCCTGCAACGCCCGTTGGACGTTAAAATACATTCCCATGGTCATGACAGCATCCGGGTCGCACTCGCCGGAACGAACCAAATCCTGCAGAGAGGGTTTTTCCCGCTGGATTTTTTCGCGGAGGGTCTGCTCCCGAGCCCGCTCTGCCGTGGTCTTGCGGCTGGGGCGGAAAATGCGTCGCGCTTTCATCGCTTTCTCCGTTTCTTCTTGGAGCAGTCAGCGATCAGCAAATCACCTTAGCGCCGGGGTTATTGGAAGGCGATTTGCAATTTTCAATTTGCAATTTCTTCCACCATGCCCAGGATTTGCCCCGACGTCAATCGGTCATCGGGCCAGGCACATTTTTCCGCTAGCTTACCCGTCACCGGCGAGGAAACATCAAAGGTTGCTCCGCCGACCAGGACCTCCACCAAACGATCGCCGGCATATACCTGTTCGCCTGGTTGGACATACCACACGCTCAAGATTGCCGCAGCCGTGCCCAGGTCAGGGAGAACCACTTCTTTACGCATGGGGCACCATGGCGTCGGCGTGATAGCTGGAGCGCACGAACGGGCCGCTGGCCACTTGCTTGAAGCCGAGGGAGCGCGCCAAAACCGCCAGGGCGTCGAATTCCTCAGGCGGCAGGTAACGGGCCACAGGAATATGTTTGAGAGTGGGTGCCAGATATTGCCCCAGGGTCAGCGTATCGCAGCCAATGGCGCGGAGATCGGCCAGCGTGTCGAGTAGTTCCTCCGTGGTTTCGCCGAGGCCCAGCATCAGGCCGCTCTTGGTGACCAGGTGCGGCGCCTGGCGTTTGACGTGCGCCAGCAGATCGAGGCTGCGCTGGTAATCGGCCCGGCCGCGAACCTTGCGATACAAGCGCGGCACGGTTTCCAGATTATGGTTGTAAACCTCGGGCCGCGCTTCCAGAACGCGGTCGATGGCCTCCCGGTCGCCCAGGAAATCGGGCGTCAGCACCTCGACCACGGCTCCGGTGCGAGCCCGAACGGCCAGAATGCAGCGATAGAAATGATCGGCGCCTCCGTCCGGCAAGTCGTCCCGCGTAACCGAAGTAATGACCACGTGCTTGAGACCCAAGCGCGCGGCGGCCTCCGCCAGGCGCTCGGGTTCATCCGCCGAAAGCTCTTGCGGCGTCCCGCGCGGCACCGAGCAAAATCCGCACGGCCGAGTGCAGACGTTGCCCAGGATCATGAAGGTCGCGGTACGGCGGGAATAGCATTCCGGACGATTCGGACAGCGGGCATTTTCGCACACTGTTTCCAGGCTTAATTCGCGTAAAAGATTTTGAGTGAAGGAATTTTCGTTGCCGCGCGGCAAAGGCCGCTTCAGCCACGACGGTAAACGCCGACTGGCAACCGAAGGTTGACCATCCAAAAGAGGAAGGGATTGCATACCACTCACCACTCCACCGCTCACCCTTTTTTCAATGATACGGTTTCCCGGCACCGCTGCAAACAACCGTTGAGAGCCGGATGATCGGAAAACAGGGACACGCGCGCAAAGCCGAAGCCGTCACGGAAATACTCGCTCAGGCGTTCGCGGACCAGGGAGGTTCGCAGGGGACCGCGGCGTTCGCGTTCCAGCGAGGTCATGGGTTGCTCCCCCGCGCCGCCCCAGCGCACCAGCCGCACGGCCTCCAACCCGGGATTGACGTTGATCCAGGCGCCGTAATAGCTGACCCAGTCGCGCACGGCCACACCCACGCCGGCCAGCAGTCGGGAGCCGACCCACACGCCGGGCCGATCCGGGCGGGTCTGGCCGCGCATGTTGAAATCCGCCAACAAACCGCCAATAACGCCGTGCAGTTTCTCCAAATAGGCGGGAATGGACAAGCCCAGGCGATCCAGCGGCAGGATGGGATACACCGCGATCTGGCCGGGCAAGTGCAACAGGCAGCCGCCGCCGCGGTTGACCCAGCGAATGGTCCATTGCCGGGAGCGCAGCTCCTCCGGACCGCACAGGATATGGGCGCGGCTGCCCTGCCGGCCCACCGTGATTACCGGCGGATGTTCGCACACCAGCAGGACGGCCTGGCCGCGGTCGCCGGACACTTCATAGTGCAAGCGGCGCTGAAAGCGCAGGGCCGCCTCGAAGTCGAGTTGGCCGAGCAGATATACCTGCAAGGCCGCGGAAACAGAGGTTTCAGGTACGGATAACATTTTTCCCAAGCCCGCAGGCGGGCTCACGAACGACTGTCCGCGAACTCTGGTTTCTCCCGGTCAATCGATTTTCCTGTCCTGATTACTTTATCAAGATTGCCTGGGACACGACAAGCAAAAAGAAGGATCAACGACTTCCCTGATTCTGGCCGGGTTCAATTCTACGCTCTCCGAGACCCGTTTGGGAAAATTGGGAAAAATGGAGATCACGCCCGAGGCGGAGGGACCCGCCGCCGCGCGAATCTGGAACGACCTTTTCTGATTTGTGGTTCCTTGGTACATCGCCCGCGAAACTTGCGGCTTTTTCCCTCAAGTGCGATGGAATTGGCCGGCAACCGCGGGAATAATAGGAAGGTCGGCATGAATGTGGATAACAGCGTACCGCGCATACTTTCTGTGCGGGGCCACGGCACACGGAGCGTGCCGGCTACTTTCCCCCATGGATCGGGGCCCAGCGTGAGCCAGCAACCGGCGTCTACTTGCCCGGTGTGAGGAGCCCTCCATGCGGAATATCAAGCACAAACGGTCTTTTTGGCTTGGCGGCGCGGGCATCGCGGCTTTGCTTCTGGTCCCGGTCGGCCGGCTCGAAGCCGCCCCGGACCCGGTCGAAGAGCTGCGCCTGGCCCTGGCCAGTCCCAAGACGGACGTGGAACAGCGCAAGAAATCGATCCAGGACAAAATCAAGGCCCTGGCAACTTTCGGCGATTTTCGCCGCGCCCTGGCCTTGACGGAATGGAAAGTGGATATCAGCCGGGGCATGAAACCGCCGTTAATCCTGCAAAGCTTCCTGGACATTGAAATAATCGACGTTGCCGCCCGCAGGGAGGTGGGCGAGCGCCTCCGCGCGGGGATTGAAAGCGTAATCGCCAAGGGGGACGCCCTCAGCCGGCTGGGGATGGCCAACTTTATCGCCGAGATGGACCCTACCATCCGCGCCCTGGACCGCAAAGATTCCGGCGGCTACACGCGCAGCCTGGCCCCGCTGGTCGTGCGCCTGGCGCGGGACAAAGATCTGGCCGTCCGCCAGGAGGCTCTGCGCGCCCTGGGGACCATCTTCGCCGACCCCAAGGACGTCGTGGAAGAGCTGGAAAAGGCCTTGAAGGATTCACGCCTCGGGCCGCAGCGCATTGCCGCCGACGCCTTGCTGCAGATGATCAAAGTCGCCACCTACATCAACAAGCAGCAAACTCCCAGCGGCGTTCAGGCCAGCACCGAGGAGGTGATTGCCATTGCCACCACGGTAGTAAACGCCTGCGGCGAAGGATTCACCAATGCCGATGCCCAGGTCCGGATGTTGTGCCTGGAGGCCATGAAAGGCGCGGCGGCCGCGCTGAGCGACGAGGTTCCTTCCTTGAAATCTCTTCCCCCGCCGGACCGGGAGTGGACCGAAGCGGAAAAGAAAGACCTTCAGGCCAAACTGGATCGGCTCAAGAAATCGGCCCCGCTGTTTCGCGCCCTGGACGCCCAGGGCAAACGGCTGCTTGACCTGTTGCGCCAGGCGGACGCGCGCCGCGACCTGGCCGCAAAAAAACCGGGCGGCGATACCGTCCTCGTCGAAGAAAACTGGGTCAAACGCAAGGCGATCGAGACCCTGGAAACGACCGGCCATTTACGACATAAACTCCACCGCCTGGTGACCTACCTTTCCCCCGCGGAGGAATTGGCCAAGCTCTTCGCGGACTACGATCCCCTGAAAACCCTGCTGGCTCAGGATAAGGACCTGGCCCTCATCACGCGGCTGGTGAATGCGGACGACGTGGAGCTGCGCCGCAAGGCCCTGGAGTTTTTGGAAACCTTGCCCCAGGAAGCCGGCCCGGCCTTGCCCGCGGTGATCGGCCGTCTGGCCGACCCGGATCGGTTCGTCCGCTGGGGGGCCGCCCGGGCCTTGGAGTACATCGCCATCGCTCCGGATCGTTCGCCAGAAGCGGTGGCGAGGCTAGGCCGGCTGCTGGTGGATGCCGACCCGGATGTCCGGCGGGCGGCGGCGGAAACCCTCCAATTTTTCGCTACCACACCCGCCTTACGCCAAGCCTTGCCCAAGGCGGTTCCGTTCCTGATCCAGGCCATCCAGTTCGGCGACACGGAAAGCCGCGTCTCTGCCATGCATACGGCCCTCAGTTTTGGCGTGGACATCGCCCGGCCCGTGGTTCCTTACCTGGTCAATTATTTGAAGTCCAACGATCCCGCCTTGGATTCGAAGTTGCTGAGCACCCCCGCGGACGTGCTCGGCAAATTCGGCCCCGCCGCTTTTGTCAATCCCGACACCGGCAAGAGAAACGATACCTTGTGGAATGACGCCACGGGCGCCCTGCGCCGTCTCCTCGGCCACGAGGATCGCGAAGTCCGCCGCAGCGCCAGCGATGCCTTGCTGAATCTCTTGCAAGGAAAAGTGAAGGGGTGACTTGTCCCCCAGCTGCGTGAATAAAGCTCGCTCGGCGGTTTCGCGTTGATAGAATCCCTCTCAGGGACTTGTCACCGCTTTCGGAGAATTCTAAAGCGGGAACGAATCGCCGTTCTCCAAAATCCTAAAGCGCGATAAGTCGCCACACTCCAAAATCCCAAAGCGGCGACGAGTCGGCGAAATCCAAAATCCTAAAGATTTATATCGATCTTTGCGAAAAAAACCCTTTGCCGGTCGCCGGTGTAATAAAAGTCGTCGAGCAGGGTGGTGAGGCTGGGCTGGATTTTCCTGGCCCCGCCCACTCGCTGGCCATTGTGGATGACCGCGGTGGGCTTGGTGAAGTCGATCATGTTCGGGCCGAGCCAGATGGTCAGTTGCTTGAGACCGGAGGTGGTGACGTTGATCTGGTTCCAGATGCGGACATTATCGGCAACGCCGTCCTTTTTCGGATCGACGAATTTCAGGTTCACCTGGTTGCCGGTGCGGATCTGGCCGAGCATGAAGGCGGGCTGGGTGCGGTTGTCCCAGTTGCGGGCACTGTTCAAGCAGTGCGGCAGGATGCTCTTGGGTTCGGTGCTCAGCCAATAGAAGCGATTGTCGCACGTGCGGTGCGTCTTGAACGATTCGCTGTCGTAGGTTTTTGCCGAGTTCAGGCGTCCCAGCTCGCGCAGCGGGTGGCTGCGTTTCTTGCGGCTCATCCAGTCGAACATAATGGGCAATTCGCCGGCAAACCACTCGGCGCCGCGGCCCTTGTACTCGACGTACATCGCCGGGTAGTGCCAGCGAATCCAGTGCTGGAAGATTTCCCGGTTTTCCCGCGGATTGTTGCCGTTGCCATCTCCCTCGACCACGTAGACATTCACATACTGGGCGTTGGACCAGTAGCGCAGGGGAAAAAATTTGGGCGAGGCGTTTTGCGGCAAGACGCCGGCGAACTGATCGGGATGCGACAGGCCCACGTCGTAGGCCATGACGCCGCCCTGGCGGCGGCCGTAGAGAAAGACCCGGTCGGAATCGACCTGAAAGCGGCGGCGCAAGTCGCGGATGCAATCCAGGACCAGGTGGTGTTCGGCGGCACTGTATTGGTAGGCGGTCCCTCTCCCCGTGCGCCAGGCCGGCGCCACCAGGATGTAGCCCTGATCGGCGGCCAGAGCGGCCCAGCGCTTCAAGGAATCTAATGGTGTTTCATCCCCCGCGTGCAAGGTAAGCAGGACCGGATATTGCCGGTTGGCATGGTATTCCGGCGGAAGCTGCACCCAGTATTCGCCGCCCGGGCTGTCCGGGGCGGCAATTTCCACTTTGAAGATTCTCCCTTCTTGCTTTTTCGGCGGGTCCGCCGGGGGCAACGTGCGGATGATCTGGGCCAGAACGTCGGCGGTAATCTTGGTTTTTTCACAGTAGCCAATGAGGGCGGCCTGGGCGGCGGGAGGGTTGTCGCTTTTCTGCAAGGTCAGGAGCAACTGCCGGGCGGTCCACTGAGCCTGGGCCATCTTGCCGTCGGTGTCGGCGCCGGGGTTTCCGTGCATCCAGCCAGTAAGGGCCAGAGCCAGGATTTCGTCGGCGGTCTGGGTGGGAGATTTGCCGCTCTTGATCTGGCGGTCGTGCTGCTGGGCGTAGGTGAGGAAATTTTCCAGCCGGGCGATGGTATCGAAGTTCAGCTGGCGAGTAATCTCGGTTTTGGCTCGGGTGAAGACTTCCTCCGGGTCGGATTCGAGCTGTTTGAGCAAACTATTCAACAGGACGCCGGCGTCCTCCATTTTCTTCTGAGCGGTTTCGTACTTGGTCAAGTAATCCTGGGCCAGCGCCTTGTTCTTGGCCAGTTTGGCCAGGTCATTTTTCAAAAACTGACTGAGCCGTTCATAAGCGGCCTGGTGTTGGCCGACCTTGTGCAGCCGCTCAACGTCTTCGACGACCAGGTTGGCGCGCACGGTTTTCAGGTTTTGTTTTTCCGGTTCGAGGCTTAGGGCGACCTCGGGATGATCCCGTTCCAAGGCGACCAATTCTTTGCCGGCGTGATCGAGCCAGCCGGCCTGGAACAGGAAACGGAATATTTCCAAGCGTTTCTGCGGCTCGGTCAGGTTTTTCTGCCCCTGGAAATGCTGAAACAGGAGCTGGCGCGCCAACTCGGGCGCGAGCTCGCTGGTCAGGTAACACGGGTCCCATTGATAGATCTGCGATTGGATTTGCAGGTATTTCGGGGTCAGGGCCACAATCCGCTGTTTGAAGTCAATCGTGCCGCCGCTTTTGGTCTTGAGGGTGACCGGGCGAATCCAGGCGTCGTCAAAGGAGCCCATGGAATCCACTTGCCACCAGGATGGCATGCGTTTGATTTGGATCCTCGAAGGCGGGCGTAGGATTTTCACCAGATCCTTATCCAGGGAAGGATCCTGCTTCACGGCGTCGATCAGCTGGCTGCTGGCCGGCACGAAAATGACCCGGCGAGCGCCGTCATCGACGTACATGAAGCCGCTGGGAATGACGATGGGCACGCCGCCGTCGATTTCCAGTTTGCGCGGTTCCTTGACCCGGCCGCGCACCACGAAGCCGTCCTTGAAGATGACCAGGTCACCCAGGACTTTCTCTTCACCGGGGCCGGCCAGTAAAGTGGCCAGGACAACGGCCCAGGGCCAACGCGTCATGTCCATGAAAAACTCCCGATAGGTCCGGTTCGAGCACCAACTGGAACCGGTTCGCGGGACTTCCCCAGGTTTGTAGTGCGGGCTTTAGCCCGTTTTTCGTGGGGCTGAACGGGCTAAAGCCCGCACTACGAACAACTCAAATTCCCTCGGGCTGAGTTTAGCGCGGAGCCGAAGGCGACGGCGTGTCGAGCGGTCGCCTTCGGCTCCCCGCTAAACGGTGGCACCGCGCAGAGTATAACTCCTATTGTCGCCTGTAGGATTTCTCAGTCAAGTAAGAGTTGAAGCCGGCGCGGAAAAGGGCCACAATGGCAGCAAGATCCCCGGGGGTGAACGACGCGGTTTGCGAGAAAGTCGCCATTCTTTTGTAGCCGCATTCGCCAGAATGCGGGAGAATATGCCAACCCCTCACCCGCAATCTGGCGAATGCGGCTACGATCGCTGGCAAACCGTGTCGTGCAAGCGATCCCCGGTCCTGGGAGCCAAGGAAACATGCCCATTCGGTTTCGCTGCGCCTATTGCAATCAGCTCATGGGAATCGCCAAGCGCAAGGCGGGTTCGGTGGTGCGCTGCCCCAAGTGCGCGGGCCAGGTGATCGTGCCCCATCCCGGGCCGGGCGCGGCGGCGCCGGGGCCGGCCAACGGCCCGCAAGGGCCGCCACCCGCGGCCGGCCCCGCTCTTTTCGAACGCAGCGACTTCGGCCAGCTGTTCCAGCCCGGCCCGCCGGCCCCGCCCCCACCCGTGAACCCCGGCGCTTTTCCGCAACCGGTCCCTGCGGTTCCCGAGGGTGTTTATGACGTCGAACCGCTGGGCAGCCCCGAGGCCCTCGGCCCGGGCCTTTTCCTCACACCCACCAAGCTGACCGTGGTCAGCGTCGCCATCGTCATCCTCCTGGGGTTAGCCTTTTTCTTGGGTTTTCTGCTGGGGCGTCCGTAGGGTGTCGGGATTTGTGCTTATTCGCCGCAAGCACCAACTGTAAATAGAGCCAGGTGGCCAGCCAGGTCGTCGGTCGGCCGGCTACTTTGCCATGGCGGCGGTTCTGCTGGAATCCCCAGAGAAAGTCGCTACGTGCGCGGAGGCCGTCCAGGAGGTTCGGGAAAAACTCGATTTGCCCGCGGATTTCGAGTTCCATTTTGCCCGAATCAAAGACGACCATCGCCGGCGCTTCCTCAGCCAAATCGCGAAGTGCGAATTTTTCTTTGTGGGCCGTATTCTCGACAAATCAATCCTGCGCGGCAAGCACTGGCAAAATAAGCCCTTTTTCTACGAACAGGTGATTGGCGCATTGGTGGACGATGCGGCCAATTTTTTGCAGGCGGCGCAGCAAATGAAAGGAACTCACCTGAAGGCCCGGGTGACTGCCGATGACAACGAAGATCCGGTCTATTTCAAAATTCTTGGCGAGCAGTTCAAAAGGATTAGGGCGGTGTCCGGAAAACCGCTTGTCGAAAAAGTGCGACCCGGCCGATCCAGATCATCGGCGCTTATCCAGCTTGCCGACATGGTGTGCGGCGCTGTCGTCCGCTGGCACGAAGGAGACGAGAGTTACTTGAAGCTGATTCGGCAGCGCGGCCGGGCCGCACGCCTTTTCGAAAAAAAAGAAAGCGACCCACCGAAGGGTCGCCCTTAGTTTTTGAGGAGCATTTACCGCCGCGTGTCAACTCTGCAAAAGCTAGGGGGTTCCTAACCTTGTCAGCGACCCGGCCAATGGCTGTTCCTTTAGCCGATTTTACGGCTGCCGGGACCTATTGCAGCGTAAGGACTCCACAGAGGCCATCCGCAGCGCCAATCGCCCTCTAAATAATATTCGTCTTTCGGTGGGTGAAAGTCAAGCCCCGTTTTCCACCGCTTTACCCGCGGGACCTCGTCCGGCTGGGCAAGCCGGGCCTACAACAAAGGAATAGTAACGCTGCCACAAAAAAACGCTAATAAATCCCTGAACCCAACAGCGGCATTCTGTCGGCTCGGGCCGGACCTTCAAAATTCCAAGGGGGGTTGCTTTCCGCAAAAAAGCTGGCATGATGGGGCGAGAATTCAGGGCTGAAGTTTGTGCGAAATGGCCGCGAAAGAGGTGGTAGCATGAGACCCCAAGGTCGGTTTTCGCCGCCGCATCCGGTCTATAGCCGGCGCGATCTTTTGCACGCCGGCGCTCTCGGGGTAATGGGTCTGTCGCTGGCCGACGTGGCCGCCTTGGGGGGTCACGCGGCCCCCTCGCCGGCCGCGGCACCGGCCAGGGCGGTCATCTATATCTTTCTCTCCGGCGGGGCGCCCCAGCACGACACTTTCGATCTAAAGCCGGATGCCCCGGAGGACATCCGCGGCGAGTTCAACCCCATCGCCACGCGCACCGTGGGCGTCCACATTTGCGAGCATCTGCCGCGCCTGGCCCAGCGCAGCCGGCACTGGGCGCTGGTGCGATCGCTGTCGCATCCGCACAACGGCCATCAGCACGGCACGATGGCCATGCTGACCGGCCGCACCGCGATGCCGCCGGGTTTTCGTACTAGCAAACCGCAGGCCAGCGACTGGCCGGCCATGGCGGCGGTGGCCGGCTACGCCACCCGCCCCCGCCACAACCTGCCGCCCGCCGTGGTTCTGCCGGAAAAGATTGTCCTGCCCTCTCAGGGTGTCTTTCCGGGCCAGTTTGCCGGCATGTTGGGGCAGCGCTATGACCCCTGGTTTGTCGAAGCCACCACGCATCCCCATGGAAACCATTCTTTCTCGGGGGCGTATCCGGGTTACCTGTTCAATCTGCACGCGGGGCGCCCCTCCGACCGCGACGATTTTGTCTACCGCGCGCCCCATCTGGCCCTGCCGGAGGGCATGATTCCCGGCCGGCTGACCACCCGCAGAACATTGCTGCACGAAATCGACCGGCAACGCCGGGACCTGGAGCGGGTGGCCGAGGTCGCCAATCTGGATCGCTACCGCCAAGGCGCCATTGCTCTGCTGTCAAACCCCAGGGTGCGCTGGGCCTTTGACGTCACCAACGCGGACCTCAAGACGCAAGAGCGCTATGGCGCCAATTCGTTCGGTTGGTCCTTGCTCATGGCCCGCCGCTTGATCGAGGCGGGCGTCAACCTGGTGCAGGTCAACCTGGGGAACATGGGCAGCTGGGATCTGCACGGCAACAATTTTCCCATGCTCAAAGATTATCTTCTCCCGCCCACCGACCGGGGAGTTTCCGCCCTGCTGGATGATCTCGAGCAAAGCGGCTTACTCGACAGCACGCTGGTGGTGATGGCCGGGGAATTCGGGCGTACGCCGCGGATTTTCAATGGCGCCCCGAATGTTTACCGCCTCCCCGGACGCGACCACTGGGGTCCCGTCCAGACCATCTGGTGCGCCGGCGGCGGCGTCCGCGGTGGCTCGGTCATCGGCGCTTCCGATCGGCTCGGCGCTTTCCCCGCGTCGGCTTTGCAGACTCCGGAGAACTTCGCCGCCACCATCTACCACGCCCTGGGCATTCCCCGCACCGCCCACTGGCACGACGCGCAAAACCGGCCCTTTCCCATTTATCACGCCGATCCGATTCAGGGGCTAATGGGATGATTTGCAAGTTGGCGAGCCGAGCCGCGTAAGCGGCCGGGTTTCGGCGGCGGCGTCACCCGGCTCCTTACGGAGCTCGGCTCGCCTCAAATATTCGCTGCGCACAGAATAATTGTCCTTCGAGTTCACCATGAGAAAAACACTACTTTCCCTCCTCGTCCTGGCCTGGTTCCAGGGGCTGGCCGCCGGCCAGGAATCGCTGCCCCGCTACATCCGCGAAAATTACACGCGCCAGGATTACCTGATTCCCATGCGCGATGGGGTCCGGCTCCACACCGTGGTTTTTTCTCCCAGGGACAAATCGCAAGCGTATCCCCTGCTCATCAACCGGACGCCGTACGGCGTGGGCCCTTACGAAAAGGCCAAGATGCGCGACAAGCTGGGGCCCAATCCCCACTTCGCAAAAGAGGGATACATCTTTGTCTATCAGGACGTCCGCGGCCGGTACCTGTCGGAGGGCGAATTCGATAATATGCGGCCGCACAATCCCAAGAAATTCGCCAAGACCGACATCGACGAAAGCTCCGACACGTTCGACACCATCGATTGGCTGCTCAAACGCGTGCCCAATCACAACGGCAAGGCCGGGCTGTACGGTATTTCCTATCCAGGGTTTTACGCCTCGGCCGGCATGTGCCAGGCGCATCCGGCCCAGAAGGCCGTCTCGCCGCAGGCCCCCATTGCCGACTGGTACTTCGACGATTTCTTCCATCACGGGGCTTTTTACCTGAATCACGCGTTCAACTTCTTCTCCGGGTTCGGCAAACCGCGGCCGCAGCCGACCACCAAGTCCGCCGAACGCATCAAGCACGGCACCCCCGACGGTTACCAGTTCTTCCTCGACCTGGGCTCGCTCAAAAACGTTAACCCGCGCTATTACAAGGACCAGGTCGCCTTCTGGAAGGCGTTTGTCGAGCACCCGACGTATGACGCATTCTGGCAAGCGCGCAATATTCTGCCGCACCTCAAGAAGGTGGCGCCGGCGGTCATGACGGTCGGCGGCTGGTTCGACGCGGAGGACCTGTACGGGCCGCTGCAAACCTACCGGGCGGTGGAAAAACAGAACCCCGGCATCTTCAATGTCCTGGTCATGGGCCCGTGGGCGCATGGGCAGTGGTCGCGGGCCGACGGCGCCAAGCTCGGCCACATCCACTTCGGCGCCAACACCGCGGAATTTTTCCAGAAAGCCATCGAGCTGCCTTTTTTCAATCACTTCCTCAAGGACAAGGGCCAGCACGGTCTTCCCGAGGCCTACGTGTTCCAGACCGGTGCCAACCGCTGGCGGCAATTCGACCACTGGCCGCCGCGAAACTTGAACAGCAAATCCTTGTTTGTGCACGCCAGCGGCAAGCTGCGTTTTGAGCCGGCCCAGGAAGAGACCGGCCCCGCCTTTGATGAGTTCGTCAGCGATCCGCGCCGGCCCGTGCCGTACACCGAAGCCCTGTCCACCGGCATGACGCAAGAACACATGACGGATGACCAGCGTTTCGCCTCGCGGCGGCCGGATGTGGCGGTGTATCAAACCGAAGTATTGCAGAAGGACCTGACCCTGGCCGGCCCCCTGCGCGCCGAGCTTTACGTGGCCACTTCCGGCACCGATGCCGACTGGATCGTCAAGGTCATCGACGTGTTTCCCAACAACGCCGTCAATAATCCCGCCGGCCGCAAGATGGGCGGCTACCAGATGCTGGTCCGCGCCGAGGTCCTGCGCGGCCGCTACCGCAACAGTTACGAGAAGCCCGAGCCGTTCACCCCCAATCAGCCGGCCAAGGTGATGTTGCCTTTGCAGGACGTGCTGCACACCTTCGCCAAGGGCCATCGCCTCATGGTGCAGATTCACAGCACCTGGTTTCCCCTGGTGGATCGCAACCCGCAAAAATACGTGCCCAACATTTTCCTGGCCGCGGACAGCGATTTCATTCGCGCCACCCAGCGGGTCTACCGCTCGCGGACGCATCCCACGGCGATCCAGGTGGGCATTCTGGTGGACGAGAAAAAGTAAGAAGAACCGCCGCGGGCATCATTGCAGGGATGAATCCGTTTGCGCAGCAAGCGAAGACTTTGATGGTTAGTAGAACCGTGCGGCTTCTCCACTCTCTTTGACCTGGTTTTAGGATTAGGCAAGCTATCCGTCGAATCCCTCTCCCGCCGGCGCCACCACGTCGTCGCCCTGGGTGCTGCCCTTGAACAACCGCCGCTCCAGGGACGGATTGTACGGCGTCCAGGCGGAGGTCTTGCTGCCGCGGTCCTCGCGGATGTCGCGGGTGAAGCTGTGCACCTTGGCGTCGAAATTGTCCAGGTAATGCAGGGCGATGGCCTCGGGCGTCATGGGCAGGCGCGGGCTGCCGAACTCGTAGGCGCCGTGATGGCTGACGATCATGTGCTTGAGCCGCTGCAACAGCTCGACGGGAAACGGCTCGCCCGTCAATTCCGGAACCTTGGCCGCCTTGGCGCCGAGCATTTCCACGCCGATGACGATGTGGCCCAACAGCTGTCCCTCGTTGGTGTAGCCGAAGACGCGGCTGAAACTCAGCTCACGCACCTTGCCGATGTCGTGCAGGAAAATGCCGGCCAAAAGCAGGTCGCGATCCAGTTCGGCATACAACGGGGCGATCCGGTCGGCGGCCTCCAGCAGCGTCACGACGTGTTCGAGCAGGCCGCCGATGTAGGCGTGGTGGTTGCGCACGCCGGCCGGCGCCTGGCAGAAGCCGGCCACGAATTCCTCGTCCATGAGAAAGCATTCCGCCAGGGCCCGCAGATGGAAGTTGCCTAGCCGCAAGATAATCGACCGCAGACGTTCCAGCAGCTTGCTGACGTCCTGATCCGTCTGCGGCAAGTATTCGCCCAGGTTCACCTGGTTGGGCGGCATCCGCTCGACCTGACTGAGGATGATCTGCAAGCTGCCCTGGTAGAGCTGGACCTTGCCCTTGACCCGCAGGAAATCGCCTTCCTCGAAGGAGCGGAAGAGGGGTTCGCCGGCGTTCCACAGGCGGGCGCTGATGGCGCCCGTGCGGTCGCGCAGCTCGACTTGCAGATACAAGTTGCCCTGGCGATTGGCGCGGAGTTGCTTGTCCGTGACCAGGTACACGTCGTCGAGGCTTTCACCGTCGGCCATTTGTTGCACGAAGCGCCGTGGCATGGGGGTCCTTTCCACAGAGGCCTACCCCGCAGGCTCGAAAACTCGCCTGCGGGCTTGCATGTTACCATGGAGGGTGATTTTATATATTTGTTTTTTAGATGGCCGCGAATCCATTACTATCACCTGTGGATTCTGCCTCTTGCCTTTACAAAGGAAGACGCCATGAAAAGGTTTTGCCTGGGCCTATCCCTTAGCGCTTTCTTTTATTGTCTGGTTCACGACCTCCGGGCCGGCGAGGAAAAAAAAGCCTCCGGGCCCTTCGCCGAGCTGAAATACCGCGCGATCGGTCCGGCGGCGGGCGGCCGGGTCAGCCGGGCGCAAGGCGTGGTGGGCGATCCCCTGGTGTACTACGCGGCCACGGCCTCCGGCGGCGTGTGGAAGACGGCCGACGGTGGGGTCACCTGGAAGCCGATCTTCGATGAGCAGTCCACCGCGTCCATCGGGACCATAGCCGTGGCGCCGTCCGATGCCAACGTCATTTACGTCGGCAGCGGCGAGGCCAACATTCGCGGCAACGTCCAGCCCGGCAACGGCATCTACAAGTCCACCGACGCCGGGAAGACCTGGAAGCACGTCTGGAAGCAGCGCGGCCAGATCGGCCAGATGATAGTGCATCCGGCCAATCCGGACATCGCCTACGCCGCCGTTCTGGGTCAGGCCTTTGGCCCGAATCCCGAGCGCGGCGTCTACCGCACCACCGACGGCGGCAACACGTGGACGCCAGTGCTGGGCGGGAGGACCATTAGCAGGACCTTGC
>CAZFGM010000068.1:0-17209 GCA_964518515.1 uncultured Alcaligenaceae bacterium
CTGGTTTAGGCGCAGTGCCTTGAATTCCTCCAGGGAAATCATCGCCATCTCAATTCCCCTAAACCGTTCGTAACGCGATAAGCTCCGCCGAACCTCTCCAAACCATCGGGACGATCCCATACCGAGAGTCCGTGGGTCGTTTTCAATAAACCCGTGACCGGATCGATTTTCACCTCTCCGGGCAGAGGTTTTAGGCTGTTGCCTCCGCGATAGTAATTTACCATGGTTGACGTTCCCTCAACGCCACAAAACTATTTCATGTCCTTCAGCCAATGCCGGATGATGGCGGCAAAATAAGTTGGGCCTATGGTGGAAGGTTCCCCCGGTGCAAGGCCGTAGCCGCCGTCGGCGTTGCGGCACTTGGCCACGAACGAGCGCACGCCCTCGACGTTCTTCGGCTGGGCCTTGAGCATGACGAAAGCGCGCATGACGCGATAGGTGGTTTCCAGGTCGCTGGCGGCGGCGCCTTCCTTGCCCCAGCCACCGCTTTGGCGTTGGCCTTTCTGAATCACTTCGAGGGTCTGGCTAATGGCGCTGGACTTGACGCCCAGGCGAAGATAGGTGACCGCCAGGGTGCCGGCTCCGCGTGCTGCGCCGCTCTTCGGACCGTCAAACCCGGGCGAATTGTCGATCTTGAAGTCGGAAACGACCTTAAGCCAATCGGCCTGCTTCGGCGACTTCTTGCCCAGCCTTTCCAGCCCGGCGACGGCGATGCGGATATCGTCGAAGTCCTTGGCGTTCTCGCTGAGGTACTTGATAACGCCCTCGTATTTCTCGACCGGCATCTTCAGCTCGGTGACGGCCATGACGCCGACGGCGGTGGTGAACACGTCCGGCTTGCCGCGGGCGAAATCGGCGAAGCCGCCGCTTTCCTTGTCGAAGCAGCTTTCCACGAACTTGATGCAGGCCGCCTTATCCGGAATCTTCCCGCCCAGATAATGCAAGGCCCGCACCGCCGCCGAGGTGGCCCGCAGCGTCGGCGCGATGCGGATGTTCGGCTTAGGTTCCATCGACAAAAAGCCGCCGGTGTTGGTTTGCAGTTTTTGCACGTAGGCGATGGTCGCCTTGACGTCGGCCGGCTCGTCGGCACGGGCCCAAGCCGGGCACAATAACCCGGCCAGAACAAGGAGCATCGAGGTTTTTCGCGGCATGGTCATTCCTCCTGCTTCCGTAGGTTAGGCTTCCAGCCTGACGGAGCGTCACAATCAGGCTGGAAGCCTAACCTACATGAGGTTTTTCCAGTTTGTACACCTTCTCAGGTTGTATGGTGCAACCGCACCGGCCGGCAAGCCGAATCTGCTCTGGACAGCCCTGTGGATTTTTGGCATAGACCCCTTCCTTCACACCACGTTGCGAATGAACGGAAAAAACCCGGTACGGGCCGGGCCATAGTTCGTAGTGCGGGCTTCAGCCCGTACGCTGTCAACGGGCTGAAGCCCGCACTACGAACCCGGAAGGGGGATACCATGCGGGGAACCTGGCGGGGCTGGGTCACTGTGGCGATCGCTCTGGGACTGACCGGGTCCGGCTGGAGCGCGGAGCCGGACAACCCCAAAAAATCCTCCTGGCTGCCTGGCTGGCTTTCCTTTGCCAAAAAAGCGGAGGAAAAACCAGCGCCGGCCCAAACTCTCCGCATCGATCCAGCCCTGCTGCGCGACAAGGAAAAGGCGGATCACTTCCGCCGCGTGGAAGTGTGCAATCGCCTGCGCGAAATCGCCTATCAGACCAAGGACCTGGACCTGGAACGCAAAGCCAACCATCTGGAACAGCGCGCCTTCGATTTGTACCTCCAGCGCCTGGGACAACTGTCCGGCACTCGGTTCGAATCCGACGAACAAATTCTGGAACGCCGCCTGGGCACCGAGGCGAGCGTCCGGCCGAGCGGCCCGGGGTCGGCCAACACCGGCCGTTCCAGAGGCACCGGCCGCGCCGCCGTGCGGGAGGACTGATCATGCCCAAATGTATCCCACTCCTGATACTTCTCCTCCTGGCCAACGCCGGTTGCCTACAAAGCAAGAAAAACCAATGCCCGCACGATTGTGCGGCGTGCGTTGGGAAAACTCAAGCATTCGTGCCAGGCGGGTTCATCGCCGATGGCTGTCCGCCGCGGGACCCCATCCTGCCCGCCGACGTGACCACGGCTAACGCCCACCAAACGGCCGAGGCCCTGTGGGACGAAATGGATTGGTACTTTCAAAATGCCGCCGCGTCTGGCCCCGTCCCACCACGGAACCGTTAGCGCGGCGGATCCCCCAGGAAGTCCTTTGAAAAAGTGAGCAGGCACCCGCCTGCTTTTCCAGGCCGGCAGGCTGCCAGGGGGGACAGCGCCGGCCTGGAGCTTTTTTTACGACTTTGGAAATCCCGATTACCTGCCATACACAAATCCCTCAAGCCCGTAGGCGCGTCTTCGAACTTGCGCGGGTAGACCCCACAGGCTCGAAGACTCGCTTGCGGGCTTGAACTGCCTTCCAACCACGCGGCGCCTGGCTAGGGCTTGTCGGTGTTACAATTCGCCATCTTGACATTTCTAGTCCAATCGGTCTAATAATAGATTGATTGGTCTAAACTACCGCGTTCCCCCCGAGGAAGGATAGGTCATGGACCGAGGCCGCCGGAAAAGTGCCCGGATCGACATTGCCGCGATTCGCCGTGAGCAGATCATCGCGGCGGCCACGGCGGTCATCGCCGAGCGGGGTCTGCACCAGCTCTCTCTGTCGGCCATCGAAGCCAAAGTTCGGATGAGCCGCGGCCAGCTCATGTATTATTTCAAGACCAAGGAAGCCATCCTCTTGGCGGTGTTCGACCGCCTCCTGGAGCGCATGTGCCAGGAGCACGGCCGGGTCGATGCCCGCGGCGATCCGGACGGCTGGATGCCCGGCTGGGAAGAAATGCTGCGCAACATCCTCGGCGGCATCCTGGACCGGCCGACGCCGGAGTTTCGCTGCCTGCAATTCACTTTTTTAGCTCAGGTCGGCCACCGCGCCGATTTTCGCCGGCGCCTGGCCACGCTGTATGAAGACTGGCGCCGCCACCTGACCGAGCAGT
The DNA here is from genome assembly GCA_964518515.1 of uncultured Alcaligenaceae bacterium. Classification (GTDB taxonomy): domain Bacteria; phylum Planctomycetota; class Planctomycetia; order Gemmatales; family Gemmataceae; genus CAZFGM01. The sequence continues at coordinate 3,046 of CAZFGM010000068.1, forward strand.
TCCGCGCCGAGTGGAAGAAACGCCCCCCCGCCCGGCGCGTGTCGCCGCGCGCCCTGGCCTCCGTGGTCCAGGCCCTCTTGCACGGCGTGGCCATTCAGGCGGCGGTCGATCCCGCCGCCTTTGGGCATCGGGAAATCACGGATCTGTGCGTCGACCTGGTGGGTAACTATCTGTGGCCAAATTCGAAATCCGAAATCCGAAATCCGAAACAAATTCGAAATTCGAAAAAGAATAATAGGAAACAGTTAGCTGTCAACTTTCATGTTAAACGCTGATGAAAGGTTTTTTTCTTCGGCTTTCTGATTTTGAATTTGTTTTGAATTTCGCTATTCGAATTTCGAATTTTTTCATTCCATGGGGTGAAGTCATGAACGAGCCACGTGAGAACAATTCGCCCGCCGCCCCGCAGGACGACGGCCGGCCCCTGTCGCTCAGCGATCGCGTGCGATCGCTGCGCTTGCCGGACCGCGGCGGCCGGCCGTCCGGCTTTTCCTGGGTGCCGTGGATCTTGTGCCTGTTCCTGGCCGGCAGCACGCTGTTTTTCGCCTTGCGCTCGACGGGCCCCTCGGAGGCGGACAAGGATGCCGAGGCCCGAAAGGCCAGCCCCGGGCAGGGACCGGCCCGCGGCGAAATCCAGGGCGATATCGCCCTGGAAGCCAAGGGCTACCTTATGCCCGTGGACTTTGTCCGGGTCAGCCCCAAGGTCAACGCCATGATCCTCAAGGTGCATTTCGAGGAAGGCATGCGCGTCAAGAAAAACGATCCGCTGGCCGAGCTGGAAACCAAGGATTTCGAGTATGACAAGCAGCGGGCCAAGGCCCTGGTCGATGCCGCCGAACACCGCCTGGCCGAGTTGACGAAATACCGCCCGAAGGAAACCCGCCAGGTCCTGGTCGAGCTGGAGGACGCCAAGGTGCAACGCGACCGGCTGGTGCAGGATTGGAAACGAACCGTGGACCTGAAAGGCAATCAGGCGGTGGCCGCCCGCGATTACGAGGAAGCCTGGGCGTCCCTCAAGTCGATGGATTACAAGGTGGAGCGCTTGCAACTGGCCTGGGAGTTGTTAGACAAGGAGGGACCGCGCGACGCCCGCATCGCCACAGTCAACGAGGAGCTCAACCAAGCCAAGGCCGATCTGGCCAAGGCTGAGTGGCGCCTGGAAAACTGCCAGGTCAAAGCCCCCGCCGACGGCATCATCCTGACCAAAAACGCCAAGATCGGCGCCATGGCCAATCCCAACGCCTTTTCCACCGAAGGCTTGCCTTCCGGATTGTGTGACATCGCCGACCTCACCAAGCTGGAGGTCGATATCGCCATCGCCGAGCGCGACATCAGCAAGGTTTTCAAGGACCAGAAGTGCAAGGTTCGCGCCGAAGCCTTTCCCGACCGCGTCTACCACGGCGTGGTCTGGCGGCTGATGCCCATCGCCGATCGGTCCAAGGGCGCCGTCCCGGTCCGCGTTCGCCTCACCGTTCCTCGCGAGGAAGAAGGACAATATCTGCGGCCGGACATGGGGGCGATAGTGACGTTCTTGGGCAAGAAGTAAGTAAAGGCGAGCGGTCGGTGTTAACCGGCCGGTTGACACCGGCCGCTCGCCAGAGCACCAAGGAGATGCTATGCCAGCCGGCCAGCCGATTGTCCGCGTTCGCGGCGTGCACAAGTTCTTCACCCGCGGCAGCGAGCAGATCGACGTCCTCAACGACCTGAACCTGGAAGTTCCGGAAGGGGAATACCTGGGCCTCATGGGGCCGAGCGGCTCGGGTAAAACCACGCTGCTCAACCTCATCGCCGGGCTCGATCAACCCAGCCAGGGCGAGGTGTGGATCGGCGACCGGCTCATCTCGAGCATGTCGGAAGGCCAGCTGGCCCAGTGGCGGACGCGCAACATCGGCTTCATTTTCCAGTTCTACCACCTGTTGCCGGTGCTGACGGCTTATGAGAATGTGGAGCTGCCGCTCTTGCTCCTGCCCTTGACCGGCGCCGAGCGCCGCCGGCAAGTCTTGACCGTGCTCGACCTGGTGGGTTTGTCGGACCGCTTGTACCACCGTCCGGGGCAATTATCGGGGGGGCAGCAGCAGCGCGTCGGCATCGCCCGCGCCGTCGTCACGGACCCGACGCTGATCGTCGCCGACGAACCCACCGGCGACCTGGACGCCAAGAGTGCCGAGGAAATTCTCGACCTGATGGATGCGTTGCAGAAAACGCTGCAAAAGACGATCCTGCTGGTAACGCACGATCCGCGGGCGGCGCGGCGGGCCCAGCGCATCTTGCATCTGGAAAAGGGCCAGCTGGTGCAAGGCACGGCCCCGCCGCTGGAGACCGCCGTCCGCGACTTACAGTCCCGACCGGCCGGCGAAACTGCGGTCCGCGAAGGACAAGAAAGGCTCTGAAATTGTCCGTGGACGAATAGACCGGCAGCGTCCGGGCGGCGTACTTGCGCGTGCGGAAAGGTGAAGTCGCGGACACGCGCGAGGTTTCCGAAGGACGTGCGTTCGCCGACGCAACCAAGGAATATTAGGTCAACCTCAAGAGAAACGCTCATGACGCGTCTGCGCCTCCTTCACCTTGCCGTCGCGGCGGCGTTGAGTCTGGGAATCGCCTCCGGCCGGGCCGATCCGGCGGCGGATGAACAAGTCCTCCGCGCCGCCAAGGTCGGCATCGATGGCCCGGCCCTGCTGGAATTCCTGCGGCTGAACACGCCCGCGCATCTCGATCCGGCCCTGATCGAGCCGCTCATTCGCCAGCTCGGCAGCGAGGATTTTGTGGCGCGGGAAAGAGCTCTGCGCGACGTGGTGCGGCTGGGGCCGCGGGCGGCGGCATACTTACGCCAGGCCCTGAAGGATCCCGATCCGGAATTGGCCCGCCGCGCCCGCCACTGCCTGGCGATCATCGACGCCGGGCCCGGACCGGAGGTGCAGGCCGCCGCGGTCCGCCTGGTGGGTCAGCGGAAGCCGGCCGGCGCGGCCGCGGTACTGCTGGCCTATCTGCCTTATGCCCCGAATAAAGCAGTGACCCGGGAAATTGTCCGGGCGTTGCCGGCAGTGTCCGTTGCGGACGGTAAACCCGACCCGGCGATAATCGCTGCCCTGGACGACAAACTTCCGGCCCGGCGGCTGGCCGCCGCCGAGGCCCTGATTCGCGTCGGCCAGGCCGGCCCGGCCGCCAAGTTCCTGCACGACGCCGATCCGCGCGTGCGCCGCACCATCGCCCTGCTCCTGGTCGAGCACAAAGACAAGAAGGCAGTCCCCGTACTCATCGAACTTTTGGCCCAGTTGCCGGCCGACCAGATCGGCCCGATCGAGGACATTCTCTATCGCCTGGCGGGAGAGGACGGGCCGAGCGTGCGCCTGGGAAGCGATGCGGGGCCGCAACAGATACGCGCCGTCTGGGCGGAATGGTGGAAGCGTAATGAAGCCAAGGTCGATCTGGGCAAATTGCACGTGGTGGCCAAAGTTTTGGGCCACACCCTCATCGTCTCTGCCGAAGCCGGCCGCATCCTGGAAATCGACATCTCCGGCAAAGTGCTCTGGCAAGTGGAAGGCTTGAGCCATCCCCTGACGGCCCAGGTGATCGGCGCGGACCGCCTGCTGGTCGCTGAATATCGCGGCATGCGGGTCACAGAGCGTAACTTCAAGGGGACAATCCTGTGGGAGAAAAAAATTGCCTGGCCGGTCGCCGCCCAGCGCTTTGCCGACGGCCACCGCTTCATCGCCACGCGCAATCAGGTCCTGGAGCTCGACAAGGACGGCAAGGAAATCTATGTCCACACCTTGCCGGGCCAGATCCTCATGGGGGCGCAAAAGCTGCGCAACGGCCACATCGGCTGCCTGACCTCCGCCGGGGTGTTTGTGCTGCTCGATCCCAAGGGCAAGGAAGTCCGCCGACTCCAGGTGGGTTCGGTGAATTTCGGCAGCGGCTTCGCGGTGCTGGCCAACGGCAATGTCCTGGTCCCCGAATACCGCGCCAACCAGGTGGTCGAGTGGGACGCCCAGGGCAAGAAGGTCTGGTCGGTGGCCGTGCCGTCCCCGCAGGCCGCGGTGCGCCTGGCCAACGGCAACACCCTGATCGCCAGCGCCGGCCAGCGCCGCGTCCTCGAGGTGGACCCGGCCGGCCGCCGGGTCTGGGAATACGCTCTCGCCGTCACCCCGGCCCGGGTGCAGCGGCGGTAGGGGATGGTTGTGATGAGTGGTTTGGTCCCACTCGCGAATATTGCCCAATCCATGACCATTCGCAAAAAATTGTTCTCCCCTTCACGCATGTCATAGAGTATCATCAACAAGGGAGTGAAGTGACCTGGTTTGAGGTTATCGGCATGCGCTGGCTCCAGGCTATGATGATGGTTCTGCTCGGCGTCGGTCCGGGGTGGGCCCAGACTACCAAGGCTGAAGTCGAAGCCCGTCTCAAGGCGGATGAACAGATGCTGCGCGCCGCCAACTTGAAAAATGACGGGCCGGCTCTGTTGCAGTTTTTCCGCGACCGCACCCTGTCGCAAAAACAGGTCGATGTCCTGGCGGCCAAGGTGCTCCAGCTCGGCTCCGTTTCTTACTTCGAACGCCAGCAAGCCGAGGAGGATCTGAAAAAAGAGGGCGACCGGGCAAGGCCGGTCTTGCACGAAGCGCTCAAGCAGGCCGACACGGAAGTGGTGCGGCGGGTGGAGTTGTGCCTGCGGCGACTGGCCGGCGGTCACGAGGCGGTGCTGGCCGCGGCCGCCGCGCGTCTGCTGGCACACCATAAGCCCGCCGGGGCCCCCGAGGTCATCCTCAACTACCTGCCCTTCGCCATCGATGAGAGCGTGGTCGAGGAACTGCAAACGGCCCTGACGGCGGTGGCCGTGCGCGACGGCCAGGCTGACCCGGCCATCGTGCGGGCTCTCGATGACAACAAACCAGTCAAACGGGCGGTCGCCGCGGCGGCCCTGGTCCGGGCCGGCGCTCGCGGCCATTTTGCCAGCGTGCGCGATTTCCTCAAAGACTCGGAGATTCAAGTCCGCTCCCAGGTCGCCTGTGCCCTGACCGATGCCGGCGATAAATCCGCCTTGCCTGTCCTCATCGACCTGATCGCCGAATTGCCGGCCTGCAAGGTGTGGCACGTGGAAGAAATGCTGAACCGCCTGGCCGGCGACGACGGTCCCGACCTGATGGTGGACGGTAAAACCCCCGCCGCCAAAGTCCGCGACGCCTGGAAAACCTGGTTCGCCAAATTCGGCCCAACCCTTGATCTGGCCAAGCTTCACCAGCCCCCGCCGCTCAAGAACCTCACCTTGATTACCCAGATGGACCCTCGTGCCGGACTCAACGGCAAGGTGTACGAACTCAAGCCCGACAAGTCCGTGCACTGGGAAATCACCGGCCTGCGCTACCCCGTCGATGCCCTGGTCATTCGCCGGGATCGGGTCCTGATCTGCGAATATCTCAGTCGCCGGGTCACCGAACGCGATTTCAAGGGCAACATCCTCTGGGAATGCTCGGTCAACATGCCGATCTCCTGCCAGCGGCTTCCTAACGGCAACACCTTCATCGCCGGGCGCGCCAGTCTGGCGATCGTGGACCGCGACAAGAAAGAAGTCTTTACCTACCTCCCGCCAGGGCCTAGTATTGCCGCCGCGGCCTGGGCGCGCGACGGCCACATGGTCCTGGTCACCAGCGGCGGCCTGTTGCAGCGCCTGGACGCCAAGGGCAATGTCGTGAAGTCCTTCAACGTCGGCCCGGTATACACCATGGGCGGCAATATCGACATCCTGCCCGGGGGCCGGGTGCTGATTCCCCAGTGGCGCGACAATCGCGTGGCCGAATACGACGCCCACGGCAAACTGGTCTGGTCCGCCAAGGTCGTCAACCCAACTTCCGCCGTGCGGCTGGCCAACGGCAATACCCTGGTCGTCAGCATGAATCAGCAGCGCGCCGTGGAGCTCAATCCGGCGGGCCAGGAGGTATGGACGTTCCAGACCAATGGCCGACCCTGGCGCGCCCGCAAACGCTAATCCCGTGCGAAAGCGCGTTGGCAATCGTCTTATGTAGGTCAGGCTTTCCAGCCTGACTCAAAACTGCGTCAGCCTGGAAAGGCTGACCTACAAGGGGCGCGATTGACGCCCCCGCTCGCCCGGCTCAAACGGAATATTGAGGACACACCACCATGGGTCCTTTGTTTCCCATCATGCTTTTTGTCCTTCTCGGGGCCGGCTTCCTGTCCACCGACCGCCTGGGAGTGGCCCGCGACGAGAAGGTCCTGGAAGGCGCCCATCTCAAAAGCGACGGGGAATCCCTGCTGCAATTTTTCCGCGGCCGCACTCTGGCCGAGGGCGATCAGGAAAAAGTCAAGACCCTCATCGGCCAGCTGGGTTCGCCCAGCTACCGGGAACGCGACCAGGCCGCCCACGCCCTGATCGCCAAGGGTTCCCTGGTGGTGAGCGCCCTCCGCGCCGCCATCAGTGACCCGACCGATTTGGAAGTGGTGCGCCGGGCCGAATTGTGCCTGGCCAAGATCGAGGCCAAGGACCTGGCCGTGGATGTGCCGGTCGCCGCCGCCCGGCTGCTGGCCGTCAAGAAGCCGGCCGGCGCCGTCCAAACCCTGCTCGCCTTCATGCCGTTTGCCAATAACGATTACGTGGCCGAAGAGGTCCGGGCAACACTGATAAAGATGGCCGTGAGCGCCGGCAAGGTCGATCCGGCCTTGACAGCGGGCCTGGGCCATAAAGATCCGGCCCGCCGGGCCACCGCCGGCGAAGTGCTGGTGCGGGCCGCGCCGGCCAAGTCCGACGACCGCGCCGCCGCCCAAAAATTGCTGCACGATGAGGCGCCCCTGGTGCGCTGGCGCGTGGCCACCGCCCTGGCCCATGCCGCCGACCGCGATGCCGTGCCGGTCCTCATCGACCTCTTGCCGCTCCTGAGCCTGTCCCAGGCCTGGCAAGCCGAGGATATCCTCTTCCGCCTGGCCGAGGACCAGAACCCGCCCGCCGTTTCCCTCGGCACCGACCAGGCCGCGCGAAAGAAATGCCGCGACGCCTGGACCGCCTGGTGGAAAGAGCACGGCGGCAAGATCAACCTGGCCCGGCTCAGCGAAACCCCGCCCCTTTTGGGCTACACCCTGATCATCCTGCTCGACCAAAATCGGGTATTGGAGCTTGATGCCAACAAGCAAGTCCGCTGGCAAGTCGACCAGCTGGTCTTTCCGCTCGACGTGCAATATTTGCCGGCCAAGACGAACCGCGCCCCGGAAGATCGCGTGCTGGTGGCCGAATATCACGCCAGCCGCGTGACCGAGCGCACCCTCAAGGGAGCCGTCGTGTGGGAAAAGCGCATCGGCGCCCCGATCGCCGCCCAGCGCCTGCCCAACGGCAATACCTTCATCGTCACCAATTCCCAATTCCTGGAGTTTGACAAAAACGATAAAGAAGTGCTGAATGTGTCCTTGCCCAACGGCGACCGCATCCTGAAGGCCGCCAAGCTGAACAACGGCGAGATCGGCTGCTTGACCCAGCAAGGCCGCTTTGTCCGCCTCGATGCCAAGGGCAAGGAAGTGAATAGTTTCCCCGTCACGCTGGGCATGAAGCTGTCGGGCGGCCGCATCTACCCCATGGCCAACGGCCACGTCCTCATTCCCCACAACGCCGAAAACAAGGTGTCCGAATACGATGCCACGGGCAAGGAAATCTGGTCGGTGAAGGTGGACCAGCCGGTGGCCGCCTCGCGCTTGGCCAACGGCAACACCCTGGTCACCACCATGCTGCCGCAACGCGGCGCCGTCGAGTTCGACCGCGCCGGCAACGAAGTCTGGAACTATCGCACCGACACCCGCGTCACCCGCGCCTTGCGACGATAAAAGTGAATGGTGCAATCACACTTAAAAGCCCACGGACGGCCGTCCGTGGGCTTTGCAAAACGTCAAACAAAGGCACCCACTCACCAAACTTAATTCAATTCCTTGATAAACACATTGCGGAACCACAGCGGCGAGCCGTGCACTTGCAACTCGATCGTTCCCTCGGGGGGGACCTTGCCGGCAAGCATGTCGGCGTTGTCCACGACGAGCTTGTCGTTGAGCTTGACGGTGACCTTGGCGCCGACCATTTTAATGTAGAAGATGTTCCATTCGCCGGGCTTGTTGTCGGCGACGACGAGAGGGACCTTGCCGGGGGATTTGGGCGGGTTGTTCCATAGGCCGCCGGAGCCTTCCTTGTTGTCCCAGATCTGCACTTGCGGCTTGCCGCGGAGGTAGATGCCGCTGTCGCCGCCCTTGGTGATCTTCCAGTCCACCCACAGCTCGAAATTGCCGTACTTCTTGGCGGTTTTCAGGTTGCTGCCGCCCTTGCCGAGGTAGTGGATGGTGCCATCCTCGGCCTTCCACGCCTTGGCCTGTTTTTCGTTCACATCCCAGCCGGTCAGGTCCTTGCCGTTGAACAGGGCCGTGAAGCCTTCGGGAACTTTGCGAATCCCGTCCTTGTCGTCGGTGTGGGCCGGCGCCCACGCCACGGCGGCCAGGATCGCCAGCGTTGCCATGCGTCTCATGATGTTTCTCCTTGGTTGGAGGCGGGGGGTTTCTAACCACTATAGCGATTAGGCGGAGGAATGGGGAGTCGTGGGGAAATGCCGGCCTGGTAGTTCTGTCACAAAAGTCTTCTTCCTCGTTAAAGAACATGGCGAAAACTCCACAATCTATGCTTTGCCGAATAGGAGCAACCATGTTCAAGTATCTGAGTCGAATCAAACGTTCCCTGGTGGTTGTCCTGGCCGGCCTGGTGCTGTACGTGCAGGTCACCGGCCCAGTGCTGGCCCAACCGGTAGGGCAGAATCGACCTGCGGTGACGCAACAGGCCTTCCCCGCCGAAGCCGCCAAGGTGCACGTGATCCTGTTGGTGTATGACAAAATCGTGAAAGATCGGGACGGCAAGGAACAGGGCAAGAATTTTGCCCTGGCTTGCCAGAAAGACATTCGCGCTTTCCGGTCGATTTTGGAGGAAGGTTTCGGCGCCAAGAAAGATCGCCTGGTGTGGCACGATTTCACGGGGAAAAACCCGGCCACGGACAAACCCTGGACCCCCGAGGAAGTGGTTAAGTATCTGAGGAACCTGCGCCTGGGGGCCAATGAGAGCGTGGTGGTCTTTCATTCCGGACACGGGGCCTTCGCCAACCCCCTGCTCGTGGACCGCAGCCATTACGTAGAAATCAACAGCGGTGGGATCTACCGGGCCACGTTGCGGGATCTTCTCAAGTGCAAGAATCCCCGCGCCCTGATCCTGTTGACGGATTGCTGCAGCAAGTTTAATCCGACCCCGGAGATGATCAAACAGATGTTTCGGGCCGCGGCCGTCAACGGCCAATCGGTGCAAAACCTGTTTCTGCGCGTGGCCGGCGTGATCGACATCACCGCGGCGGAGAACGGCACCTGCGGCGTGGCGAACTACTCCGGCTCCAACCCGGCCAACGCCGGCAGCGCCTTCACCGTCGCCCTGTTGCGGCTGATGTACGATGCCGACAAGACCTACACTGGGTGGAAGGATTTCTTTCCCACGCTGCGGGAAGAAACGGTGCGGGCTTCCAGCAATCTCCGCGAGCCATCGCACCGGGCCCGCGCCTTTATCCTCGACGAGAAAACCCCGGCTCCCGTGCAGGCCCCGGCCTTGCCGTAACAAAGGGATTTACGCGCCCCCTGCCGGGCGGCCGGATAGGCGGCTGATCCCGAAGGGAGGCGCGAAGGGGTTTTTCCTAACCCCCGCGGCTTCCGCGGTCATTTCTTCCCCTTTACCAGTTCCTGAAACGTCCGGCACAGAATCGGGGCGGTATCGGGCCCCAGGCTGTTGCTCTCGCCGTACTGGGCTTTCTTGCGGCCGTAGCAGTAGGGGGGCCGGACGTCCCACTGGCGCTTGGGGAGGATGTAGCCGATTTCGTCGTTGGCCAGGCCGATGAGCATTTTGTGCGGGGCCTTAAGCTGCTTGTAAAGGCCCGGCTCGATGGAGGCGTTGGGAAAGTCGGCGCCCGGATCGGCGGGGTCTTGCACCTTGTCCAGGACCAGTTCGGGATAGATTTCGCCGGGAATGCAGGCCGCCTCCAGGTCGCCGAAACGCAGGTAGGCGACTTCGGTGCGGATACACACGCGTTTTTTGCCGGTCTCTCCCTTGACCGGTTCCGCCTTGAAGGGGTCGTCAGCCCACAGATAGGCGGGCCGATCGAGCACGCCCAGGGTCCAACCGAGCCCGTAGAGCTCGTTGTCCATGGGCAGAAAAACTTGGCGGTGGCGGACCTCCAGCGGCGTCAAGCGGGCCGGCCGGGCCGCGGTCAGGGCTTTGTCCGCCAGCTTGCCGACCAGGGCGCCGTAGCGGCTGGTCTTGGCGAACGTGCCGTCTTTGAGGGACACCCCCATGTCATCCTTGACCTCGACGTGGAGCGAAGTCATCAGGCCGCCGACCGTGCCGGTAAGGTAAACGACCGGGCACTGATAGCGGGTCTGCAAATGCTTGACCGTGAAACCCACGAAATCGGCGCTTACCAGGGTGTTCTTGCTGTCGAGCGTTTCGGGATGGCAATTCCACTGCACGACCAGACCGACGGATTTGGTGGTGCCGGGCTCGAGGAATTGCAGGGCGACCAGTTCGTCGTGCAAAACGTAGGGCAGACGGCCGTCGTGGAGCAAAGCCGGGTCGCGGGCGGCGCCGAGGCGGACTTCCACCGGTCGCACCGCCTTGGCCGCCGTCCGCACCGCCTCGACAATCATCTCCTCGACCCGCAGTAAATACGCGGGATCGACGCCGCTTTGGAAGGGATTCGGTCCCCACAGCCCGAGGGTATCCGGGCCCTCGTGGTTGTGGGTGCTGCTGACCAGGACGTAGGTGAAGCCCGGCAACTGGGCCCGCACTTTTTCCACCGCGGCGTGAAACAGGCCCACCAGGTCCACCGACACCAGAGCCACCTTTCGGCCGCCGTGTTGGAGAACAAGGGCCCGGGCCAGGAGCGGATCGTGTACCCCGGCGGCCTTGCGATTGTGGCCGAAGCCCGCGAGATAGACCGCTTTCTTCTTGTCGCCGACTTTCGGGGTAATGTCGCGCTCGGCAAAGCCGGCGCGGAGCTGGTCCTTCTTGGGTTTTTCCTCGGCGGCCTCGCCGCCATTATGGGGCGCCCAACCCTGCGAGGCTTTCAGGAAAAATCCAAAGAAGGTGAGTAACCAAACCGTGATCGCGCGGCGGAGCATAGGTAAACCTTCGGACTTCGGGAAATAATTGCGCGGCTCGTTCACGGTAACCTCTCTCAACGGTTAGCCTGGATTCCGCACGGGCTTGGTTCGTGGGGTAGGCATCTTGCCTGCCTTGGCAAAGAGCTTGCCCAAATTGCCAATCTGGCAGGCTGGAAGCCTACCCCACCGGACCGTGCGCAATCCAGGTTAGCGATGTTTATCTTTTTCCGGGCAATCCTCGAAAGCCGCCTTTAGGGCTATTTCCAAATCCACGGACTTCCCACCACAGTAATAAACGCGCTCTTCGAAGGTAGGTCCGGCAGCGAACACGCCCAGCCCCTCGGGCATACGACCTAGCATGACAAAATAGGAGGTGCCATCCTAACTAACCTTACCCCTTTTATTCGCCCAAGACGTGCCGCAAGAAGCCTCGCACGAACTCGTCGGCAGGCAGCGCGGCGATCTTGCGTTGACCGCCATCGGCGCGGTCGGGAGGGGGAGGCAGGTCAATTGCCATTCCGTTTCCCCACCACGCGCACTTGCGTGGACAGGTAATAGCGGACGCCCGCGCTGTCGAATTCCAATTCGCCGAACAGCGCCTGGAAGCCGTCCGTCGCTTGAGCCACTGCCGCCTGGACGGTTTTCTTGTCTACCGTGGCCGGGTGGTCTTTCCAGGCGGCCTTGCGGAAATCCTGGTTTTCCGATTGGGCCAGCCAAATGCGGGCAGACCGCGGCGGCAGCGAGGAGTTCATTTCCAGGCATAACGTGCCACCCTTGGTGCTGTGTTTCCAGGTCAGCGTGGGGAACGCTTTCTGATAGATCTGGCAATGGGTGAAGGCGGTCAGGGTGTTGACGGCGCGATCGCGGTCCTTCTTGCCGTTGCCGTGGTTTTGGTCCAGACCGTGGCCGGCGTTGGGCACGTACAAGACCCACTTCGGCGCCTTCAAATCGTCCCAGTACAGGTTCAACGCGTCGGTCGTCCAGTAGGGATCGTTGGCGCCGTTGATGATCATCATGGGCATGGTCAGGCGGGCGCGGTAATGCCAGGGATCGATCATGTGCCAGAGTTTCTTGCCCTCCGGGGAATCAGGGATGGGCACCAGGCCGCGCTGGGTGTAGTCCTTGATCATGTCGCTGTATTTGCCGAAGCAGCGGAGTTGATGAGGAATCTGAGCCATGAAGTTAAGGGTGTCGATGACGGCCGGAGCGATGGCCTGGACGCGCGGGTCGGCGGCGGCGGTCAGCCAGGTGGTCCAGCCGCGCTTCGACGCCCCCGACACGACGAAGCGCCGCGTTTGCACCTTCCATTCCTGCCGGCTGAATTCCTGCAAGGCGTCCATGGCCCGCACCAGGCTTTTCACCATGGGAAAGAGCAGCGGCCAGGTCGCGTCCTTGGTGTTCAGATAGCGCACGAAGGTCTCGGCAATCAAGGCGTCCTCGCGCTTGCCGTTCAAGAGAGGTTGATTGGGGATGCCGTACAGGAAGGCGACGGGGGCCTTCATCTTGACGGCAAGCTCCATGGCAAACAGCATGGACTGGATCGTGGCCTTGCCTCCCTGATTCCACAGGAACATGGTGCCGTTCGGCTTGACTCCCTTGGGCAGAAAGACTTGTAGTTGGTGTTCCCAGCGGATTCCTTGCCATTCCTGGGAAACCAGGTGCAGGTCGTATACGGTGCCGTCCGGGGTTTCCACCTTGTCCTTGAGTTTCCAGGAAAAGACCTTATCCGGCTTTTTGACGTACTCCAGCAGGTCCGCGCGGGCCGGCCGGCCTCCGAGCAGCCCCACCATCAAGACAACCATTCCCAGAGGTTTTCCAGGCATTGACAATTCCTCATCCAGGGGTAATTCCAAAGGCGCAGGGGTCGTCCGGGTTCGGACCTATCCCTTGGTAGCTAACTTAAAAGGGGCGAGGTCGTTGCTCCCTTCCTCGATCGTGATACGACGAAACTTTGGGGCTTTGGGGTCGCTGTACCGCCCTTTCAGCTTGTCCCCTTCCCAGCGGTTGGAAATAAGATTATAGCGAACCGGCCATTCGATGGTCACGTCGTATTCGCCCGCCAAAAGGGAACCGCTGAACCAGCACTCGCCGTTGAGAGGATCGCCCCAGCCGGCTCCCGAAGCCGGTTGATTCCCGGCCACCTGCCGTCCCGCGCGCCACAGCCGGGGCCGGCCGGCCAGTTCAGCCACAATCAGGGTGTTGGATAAGCCATCGGAAATGTTTTCCACCTTGGTCTTGCGGCCAAAGACCAGGGCACCCTCGCGATTGCCCCCCCCGCCGCCGGCAAAGCAGCTGTTCAGGACGTTGCCGAGGACGCCGCTGGTGGCGGTATAATCACTGGTTGACGCCTGCCAGCTCACCGTCGGCAAGCCGGGCAGGGTCCCCGCCGGGATCGTTTCGTTGTAAAACCGGGGTTGTTCGGCCGCCGGGCATTGAAAAATGGATAACGGCTTCGAAATCACCGCCACGTTGCCCGGGGCAACGAGGGGTTGGGAAAAATTGATTTGGTCGAATAAGGGTTTTTGCTCCAGATAGGGCAGGAGGTAGACGGCCCACGGAAACCCGCCCTTGAGCGGAGTGACGCTCAGATCCCAGGACTCGGGCAAGACCTTGTAGTCGCCCAGGTACGCGTGGAAAGCGATGCCCATCTGGTGCTGGTTGTTGCCACAATGGGTGCGGGCCGCCGCCTCGCGGACCTTCTGCACGGCCGGCACCAGCAGGGCGATCAGAATGGCGATGATGGCAATGACTACCAAGAGTTCGATCAGGGTAAATCCCCGCCGCTTGGAAACCACGACAGGCCTCCTTCGATAAAAGAGAAATGATTCCCCCTGAAAGCGGAGGTTTCCATGGATAGGAGCCTTTGCATGGTTCGCAAATGAGTTGGGGAAATGGTAAATCGTGGCCTAGGAGGTGTCAAGTTAATTTGGTCAAATGAGGGGGTGGGGGGTGGGCAGCTGAAAAGTTGGTGGAATTTTTGTACACAAACTCATGACCTGAC
>CAZFGM010000069.1:0-17141 GCA_964518515.1 uncultured Alcaligenaceae bacterium
GTATGGATCCTCCACGATTCAGGGATGCTTTCCGTTAATCATGATAGTAAAATCAAGGAACGGCGCTTGAGAAAAGCACGTGGGAAAACCGCGGCGGTAAAAAGGCGGGCAAATTCCTTTCTTGGTGTGGAAATTACCCATCAACAGGTTACACTAATAATGTCCCTTTCTGGGATTTTCCCCTCGACTGGTAAAGGAGGATAACCAATGTTTGGCAGGTCCACCCGGTGGCTGGGAGTGGGATTGACCCTGAGCGTTTTCTTCGCCTGGTCGGGTGCGGATCGGGTTTGGGGGCAGGAGGCGCCGAAGCCGCGCGATCCGCGGGAGACGGTGGACAACCTGCAAAAAGCGTTGGAGAAATTGAACCAGAGCTTGCAGGCCCGGCAGAAGCTGTTGGGCGGGCTGCCCGGGTTGGGGCCGCTGCCGGGCATGCAATTCCAGCAGCCGTTGCCGATCAATCCGCGGCTTGGGTCGCCGCTCCTTCGGGCACGGGAAAACCCGCGTCTCGGGGCGGTTCTGGACCGGCTGGACCCGGCCCTGGTCGAGCAGCTGGACCTGGCCAAGGATCAAGGGCTATTGGTGCGCGCGGTGCGGGCCGGCGGTGCCGCCGCCAGGGCCGGCCTGAAAACCAACGATATCTTGTGGGAGCTGAACGGCCGCAAAGTCCCCAGCGCCGACAACGCTTTCGCCCGCCTGCTGGAGTCCATCAAGCCGCAACAACCTGTGGACGCCGTCATCCTGCGCAAAGGCAAGCACGAAACGATCAAGGGCTTGACGTTTCCGGAAGTCAAGGCCGTGGCCCTGAATCCGCGCTTCAACGTCAATCCTGTGCAACCGCGGCCGGGAAAAAAAGTCAAAACGCTGCCCGCCAAAGAGGGCCTCGACATCCAAAAAGCCGCCGACGGCGCCTTTACCACCCGCTACAAGGAAGAACAACTCCTCATCACCATCCAGGGCAAGACCGTTGACGGCAAAACCCAGGCGAACCATATTCAGATTCGCGACGGCAATGCCGTCACCACCTACGCCAGCGTCGAGCAGGTCCCGGAAGAATACCGTCGCTATGTCGAGTACCTGGTACGGCTGACGGAAAAGCAGAAGTAATATCCGAGCGAATTTGTTTAGCGGGGAGCCGAAGGCGACGGGCGTTGTTGAGCGGTCGCCTTCGGCTCCCCGCTAAACGCATCACATTCCGTTGCGCCTGGGGCACTTCCCCGATCCTTTGGAGAAATACCGCTTTCCAATTACTAGAATAAAGGCAATGGAGGCCGACCTTCGTTTCGCTAATCAAGGAAGTAACCGTGAACCCGGTTGTTGGTCCCCGCATCCAGCAGCTTCCGCACTCGGTCATCACCAAGATTGCCGCCGGGGAGGTCATCGAGCGGCCGGCCAGCGTGGTCAAGGAGTTGCTGGAGAACAGCGTGGATGCAGGGGCCAGCCGCATCGACGTCGAGATCGAGCAGGGCGGGGCGGAGCTGATTCGTGTCGTGGACAACGGCGGCGGCATCGTGGCTGAGGACTTGCCCCTGGCCTTCGCCAGCCATGCCACCAGCAAGCTGCAAACCGCCGACGACTTGTTTCACATCCAGACCCTGGGCTTTCGCGGCGAGGCCCTCGCCTCGATCGGCGGCGTCGCCCAGGTGACCTTGCAATCCCGGCCGCACGATTCCCCGAATCGGGGGCCAGGTGAAATGGGCGCCGAGATCACCTGCCACGGCGACGTATTGTCCGCGGTTCGCGACTGGAACGGATCGCCCGGCACCCGAATCGAGGTACGTCACCTGTTCTTCAATACTCCCGTGCGCCGCAAGTTTCTCCGCACGCCGGGCACGGAAATGGGCCATATTTCGGAGATCTTCACGCGCCTGGCCCTGGCCCAGCCGCAACTGCACCTGACCTTGCGCCACAACGACAAGGACGTGTACGAGGTGCCGACCACCGCCGGCCTGCTCGACCGCATCGGCCTGTTCTTCGGCGCCGACGTGCGCGACAAGCTCTACCCACTCGATGCCCGGCAAGGGCCGGCCCGGCTGTTCGGCTACCTCGCCGACCCGGCGTGCGACCGCGGCAACGCTCGCATGCAGTACCTGTTCCTTAACGGCCGCCCGATTCGCGACCGCAGCCTGCTCCACGCCTTGCAGGAGGCTTACCGCGGCCTGGTCATGACCGGCCGTTACGCCGGCGCCTTTCTGTTTCTGGAATTGCCGCCCGACCAGGTTGATGTCAACGTGCACCCGACCAAGGCCGAGGTGCGCTTCCGCGACGGCCACGCCTTGTGGTCGTTCGTGTTTGGCGCGGTGCGCAACCGGCTCAGCGCCGCCAATCTCACCCCGCGCCTGCGGGCCCCTTCCACGCTGGCCAGTCCCCAGCCGGTGTCCGAGCAAGGCTGGCTGCAAGCGCCAACGGTGGAATCGTCGCCGTCGCTGTTTGGCAGCGGCTTTCCCCCGGTCACCTTTCCCAAACCCGGCAACGGGACCAATACGCAGGAGATGCCCCCATCCCCGGTTTCGCCCCTTCCGGTAAAAGCCGCCCCTGACCGGCCGGAGTACAATCGCGGGGTTTCTTCCGGCCGGGAACCAGCCGTTCACGCGAAACCGCCGAGCGATGGTCACGACGCAGGCCAGAAGGATGCAGCGAACTCCGGAATTCCTTCTCTACCCGTGCTGAAGGCCATCCAGCTCTACGATACCTATCTCGTGCTGGAAACGCCGGAGGGGATGTTGGTGATTGACCAGCATGCCCTGCACGAGCGCATCCTGTTCGAGCAACTCAAGCGCCGCTTTCGCGCCGGCACGCTGGAGACGCAGAAGCTGCTCATTCCCGAGCCAGTCGAGTTGACGGCGGACCAGGCGGCCCGGACGCTCGAGCAGCGCGACGCCCTGGCCGAGCTGGGCCTGGGTGTCGAGGACTTCGGCGGCGGCACCGTGCTGATCACCAGTTATCCGGCTCTTCTGAACAAGCGGCCGGCGGCGGAAATCCTCAAAACCGTGGTCGATTTCCTGATCGTGAAGGACCGTCTGCCGTCCCGCGAGGTCCTGCTCAACGACCTCTTGAGTCTGATGGCCTGCCACGCCGCCGTGCGTGCCGGCGACTCCTTGACGCCGGAGGAAATCGCCGCCCTCATCGCCCAGCGCGACCTGGCCGACGACACCCACCACTGTCCGCACGGCCGGCCCACCGCCTTGCTCTTTAGCCGGCAAGACCTGGAACGCCAATTCCGGCGTACTTGAGATAAATCCTTCGCTTTTTTGTGGCTTTCACGATTATTCTCTGGTAACTTCCACCTTTACTCTCTCTTTCTGGAAAGGTGTATCATGCGCTTCTGGATTTTTTCCCTGCTGTGCGGTCTGACGGTTTGCGGCCCTTCCCTGGCGGACGGCCTTTTTTATCGCTTACCCGCGGACGGCACCTCGGCCCGCTATGCGCTGGAAATGACCATGAACATTCAGGGCAAGGAAATCACCGCCCGCGGCACCATGACCATGAGCTCCGTCGGCCAGGTCACGGTCAAAGACAAGAAATGTCGCTGGCTGGAAGTCAAAATGCAAGTCACGGTCATGGACAAGGAAGACCTTCAGCTTTACAAAGTCCTCATTGCCCAAGAACATCTCCAGCCCGGCAAAAATCCTCTCGAACACGCCATCAAGGGGTTTATGAAACGGGGGAAAGGGGAGCCTGCCGAAATCAAGGATTTCAAGTCAGGCAAAACACCGTTGCCGCTGTTCCTCGCCGGACCTCTCAAGGAAACGAAAAAACTGGCCAAGGAAGTCATCGATGGCAAGCTGGGCAAGTTGGAATGTGAAGGCGTCCGGGGAACTCAGGAACTCGAAAAAGACAAGGAAAAAATTCACCTGACCTACGAAACCCGCCTTCATGACAAGGCCCCGTTCGGCGTGGTGGCGTCGCGCATTCAAATCAAGCTCCAAGTCAACCAGGAGGAAGGCACGGGAACCATTACCCTCCGCTTGGTGGAAATCGGCAAGGGAGCCAAGAGCGAGCTGCCGGAGCAGCAATAAGGCGAGCGGCAATTGGAATCACCCGTAGCCGCAGGCTTTAGCCTGCGTCGGTCGCAGGCTAAAGCCTGCGACTACGGGTCGCCTAACCGGAAAACAACGCCAACCGATGGTCACTCGCCCTTGCCACGGTTTCGCGGTTTCGCCAGATTGCCCATTCCCGGCCGCTACGATCACTACAATTGATCCAACCCCTCTTTTTGTTCAATTCGGCAAAGTTTTCGTCCGAAGAATAAACAGACCTCCGCGCTGGTGCGTCCGGGGGCCAAGTTTCGATTTTTCAGCCGAGGGTGGCATGAGGGCGAAGTCCGTTTTAACCGGTGCACTGATCCTTTCTCTGCTCGGCCTGGGGTCGGCCCGAAGTCAAACGCCGCCCGGCAAGAGCGGAGATATCCTGCCCCCGCCGCGAGTTCAGGAAGGTCCGGTGCCAGGTTCCGGGCCCTTTGTGCCGCACGAAACCTACCCCCTGTCTCCCTGGATCACCTATCACCGCGACTGCTGCTGGGGCGAAATGAACGGCAATCCGCTGCTGTCGGAGATTTATTTTCGGTCCGGCGTGTCTCTGCCGACCGGCGGCGACGCCATCGGCAAGCTCATGGATACCGGCTGGACCATCGGCGGCGGCGCCCGCGCCCTGTTCTTCAACGCCGCCGTCGATCGGGCCTGGACCATCGACGCCAGCATCACCAACACCATCAACTACATTAATCGCCCTGACAGCAAGTTCACTCTGGACATCCTGCTGCCGATCGCCCCGTTCGGCACCGTGCAGCGCGTGGACCGCGTGGTCACGTTGCAAGATTACAACCGGACGACGGTGAACTTGAGTCTTGGCCGGGAACGCTACCTGTGGGGGCCGGCGAAGTGCGGCGCCCGCAGCTGGCGCTGGGGCTGGGACGCCGGCGGCCGCTATGGCTCGGCCAGCGCCGCCTTCAATGAAATCCGCCACCGCACCGACGTCATCGGCGGCCTCTTCGTCGCCCTGCACAGCGACCTGGAATTCCCCTGCGGCGGCTGCACTTTCTTCGGCGGTTTCCGCGCCGAATGGGGCTACACCTGGGGCGATATCCTCCAGCGCGCCAGCGACGTCTCCGATGTGAATTTGCTCGTCACCCTGGGGGTTCGCTTCTGAACTCTTTCTCTTTCTCCTCCTTCTCTTTCTCTTTCTCCTTTTTTTTCCCAAACTCTAACTTCTACTCCGGCAAATCAAAGAAGAGTAAGAGAAGGAGAAAGAGAAGGAGAAAGGGAAGGAGTAAGGGATGGAATTCGTAATTCAGATGTCCAACTTGTTACGCGACACGCCGCTGCCGGCACCGCAAAGTATGAAGAATGAATTCCGCGGTTCGCTGGCAGGCTCCGGACTGAGCGACTTGGTCTTTCAGAACCGTCAACTCCCGCGTTATTTCCTGATAGGCCGCCGGTTCGTTCAACCAGGTCAAGGCGCGCTCGGCCACTTCCTCGGCACAGTGATTGGAATAATATTCCGGAAAAAGCTCTTTTCCCGCCAGCAGATTGACCAGGCTGATGTAGGGCACCGTCTTGAAACGCCGGGCCAAGAAGTCGAACAACGGGCCAACGTGATAGACGATCACCGCCGGTTTTGCCCGCCACAATAACTCCAGGCTTACCGATCCGGAAACGGCCAGGCACACCCGCGACCGCGTGATGATTTCCGGCGTCCGGGCCACGTGCGTGGTAATCGGTATTCCCGGATGCCGGCCCAGATAGGCGTCCACCATGGCTTGGTGCGCGGCTTTGAAGCAGGCGACCAGGAAGCGGGTGTCCGGCCGAGCCTGGTGAATGCGCGCCGCGGCTTGTACTAACGTTGGTAGATTGGCCTCGACTTCCTGCGTGCGCGAGCCGGGCAAAAGGCCCACGACGGTTCCCTCCTGGTGCTGGGCCAGAAAGGCCGGATCGAGGCGCTGCCGGGGCAATTCGTCGAAGTACGGATGGCCGACGTAATGGGCCGGCACCCCGCGGGCCTCATACCACTCTTTCTCGAACGGTAGCGAGCACAAGACGTGATCCACCCAGCGGCGCATCTTGCGCACGCGTCCGCCGAGCCAGGCCCACAGCTGCGGCGGCACGAAGTAGAACACCGGGATGCCGTGAAAGCGCGCCCGCCGCGCCACCCACCAGTTGAAGCCGGGGTAGTCGATCAGCACCACCGCGTCCGGCCGGTGATGGCGAAAGTAGCGATCGGTGCGGGAGAGCAGATTGAGAAACACCGGGGCGTTGGCCAGGACGCGCACAAACCACATGACCGACAGCCGGCACAAGGGATAGAGCAGCTCGGCCCCGGCCGCGGCCATCTTGTCGCCGCCGAAGCCGATGCACTCCACGTTCGGCTGCCGCGCTTGCAGCGCCCGGATCAAGTTGGCCCCGTGCAAATCGCCGCTCGGCTCGCCCGCGGAAAGGAAAATACGCATTCCGTGCTTCCCTGCGTTTAGACGGCGAGCGTCGAGGCGTAAGCCCGACGTGTTTGTCCGCATCCACGTCGGGCTTACGCCTCGACGCTCGCCTGGGTATGGTTAACAGAGCCGCGACCGTTAGGAAGCGGGATTCCTCGTCCTGGCCGCTGCCCCGCTCCCTTACGGTCGCGGCTCTGCCCTTTTTTTAATCATGCCTGGGTATGTTTTATTCTGCCGCTCGCCTAATTCTCGTCCTGCGCGGCCAAAATACCGCAATCGAACCGGAAAGGAAACCACAGATGACAGGCAGTTTGCCCCCTTTTCCAGAATACCTTAAATTCTTTACATTCCGGTTACAATCCCGTGATAAGCCGGGTTCGTCTTAAAGATGAGTCGTTTCTTTTTCCGGAGGATTACTCATGTTGAAGTCTTTGAGGTGGTTAGGCGTTGGCGCCCTGGTTCTGGCCGCGGGGGTCGCGACGCAAATCCAGGCTGATGGTCCGGCCAAGCCCGCCCGGCCCCAAGTGGAAGTCGTCTTCTGTCTCGATACCACCGGCAGCATGGGCGGCCTGATCAATGCCGCCAAGCAGAAAATCTGGGCCATCTGCAACCAGATCTCGACTGGCAACCCCACGCCCCAGGTCAAAGTCGGCCTGGTCGCCTTCCGCGATCGCGGCGACGTTTACATCACCAAGATCACCGACCTGACCGACGACCTGGACGCCATCCACACCGAGTTGATGAGCTTCCAGGCCCAGGGCGGCGGCGATACGCCGGAAAGTGTCAACCAGGCCCTGCACGAATCCGTCACCAAGATCAACTGGAGCAAGAACAAGAAGACCCTGAAAATCATCTTCCTGGTCGGCGACGCCCCGCCGCACATGAATTATGCCGACGACGTGAAATATCCCGATTCCTGCAAGCTGGCCGTCAAGAACGACATCATCATCAACACCATCCAGTGCGGCACGCACGCCGAGACCAAGAAATACTGGGTGGATATTTGCCGCCTGGCCGAAGGCTCGTACGTGCAGATCGACCAGAAAGGCGGCCCGGTGGTCGTGGTAGCCACCCCGTTCGACGACAAGCTGGCCAAGATCAACACCGAGATTTCCAAGGCGGTGCTGATCTACGGCGATCAGAAACGCCAGCAGGCCGGCTTTTCCCAGCAGAAGGCCAACCTGGCCCTGCCCAAGGCCGCCGCCGCCGACCGCGCCGCCTTCTACGGCAACTCCGCCCGCGGTGCCAGCTACTGCCTCCTCGAAGCCGTCAAGAACAAAACCGTCAAGCTCGAAGACCTGAAAAAAGATGAGCTGCCCGAGGAGTTGAAAAAGCTGAATCTCCAGCAACAGCGCGAATACCTGGACAAGCTCGACAAGCGCCGCACCGAGCTGAACACCCAGGCCAAGGAGCTGGACAAAAAACGGTCGGGCTATATCGCCCAGAAACAGCGCGAAGACGAAAAAAACCGCGGCCGCGACAGCTTCGACAACCAGGTGCTGAACATCCTGCAGCGCCAGGCCAACCGCGCCAACATCCAGTATGCCCTGCCGGAACAGAAGAAGTGATCGCCGCCCCGTGGGAAGAGGCGACAGCCCGGTCCTTGCGGCCGGGCTGTTTTTTTGGGCCTGGCCCAGCGGGGGCCCCGTTCATTGACAAGTTCCCGTCATCGGGGAGAGCATCCTTCGGTTTCTTGGCGCAAGATACCATCGAACTTGCGGGCTTTACCTTTCCTGAATTCGCACCACGGAATAAACCAGGAACCGCGGCACGATCAGATGAAGGCGGCCGCCGCGAACTTCATATTTCATTTCTTGCGGCGCGGCGTATTCCGGAGATACTGCCTCGACCCGGCCCGGACGAAATCCCTTGGGAAGAACCAGATCGACCTTGATGCCTGCGACGGGAATCGGCTTTTCGTCCACGATGCCGCGGCCGGCGCTGCGCTTTTGCGCCGGCTCCTTGCGGTTGTAGTTCACCAAATGAAGGATCAGGTCGGTTGCCTTCTTCGCCCGGCTGGCGGAAACACGCACCGTGACGGGCGCCGCGAACCGGCTCAGCTCACCGGCAAGCGCCAAGGCCTTTTCTCCGGCGGCGGCCGCAATCACCTGCCGGTACTTTTTGCCCACCGCCGCCGTGGCCAGATCGTCCGGCAGCACGTCGAAAAGCACGTGCCGGTCCAGCAGTTGTTTGCCGAGCTTTTTGAAAGCCTCGACGGCGGCCACGTCGCCCTCGTGAACCCGGCGGCGCGGAAAGAGTAAAAGCACTTCGGCATGGGATCGACTGCCGCGGAACAAGGCGTCGTGTTTTTCCAGAAAGTTGTAATAGCGGACGATTTCCCGGCGTGCCGCGGGGTCCGTGAAGCGCGTGTAAAAACCCATGGCAGCGCCGCCGTTGGCGGCCAGCTCGGCGATGGCTACGCGAATCCGCGTGTTCTCGTATTTCCCCAGCGTGTACGGTTTGTTGTCGAAGGCGCCGCGGAGGTAGCGGGCCTGCAAGGTGCCTTCGCCGAGGATGCCGGCGGCCAGGTCGGTGAAGTAGGCGCTGGCGCCGGTGCTGTACCAGGTGTAATCCTCGTCCTTGCCCCACAGCTCGGCCGGCAACAGGCAGCGCTCGTCGCCGCTGATTTGCTGGAAATCGCCCAGGTGGTTCCACTGCGCCAGGATCAGGTCGGGTTTCAGCGACCGGCCGTACTTGACGAAAACTTCCGCGAAAGCTTTTTTGCTTGAAATCTGCGAGAAGCGCAGCATCTGGCGGCGCAGCGGCGTCGATTCCTTGGGATTATGCCAGCCGACGATTTCCTTGCACTGATGCGAAGAAAGATCCTTGATGCCGAAGCGGTCGCGCAGCTGTTCCGGCGTGAACCGCTCGGCCAGGTATTTTTGGAAGCCCTTCCGGCAATGCGTGCACAGACAGTTGTGGCGGTAGAAGTAGTTGCTGATGTAGCCATCAACGCCGCGCTGGATGCCGGCCTTGACCCAGGCCTTGAGGACCGCCTGCCAGTGCGGATTATTGAGGCAGCCCCAATATTCGCGCATGCCGCCGATGCCGTAATTCTTGTGGACGATGGGCGAGCCGTCGGCGTTTTTCTGCAAGAGCTCGAGCGGGTCGGCCACGGGGCGCGGTCCGAGCAGTTTTTCGTCCCACAGCGTGCGGTAGAAGTGGAAGAAGCCGCGCGGCCCCTTGGGGCCGTCCGGCTCGCCGACGAGAAACTCGACGTTGAAATGGCCGACGACTTTGATCTTGTGCCGGTGAATTTCCCGGTTCAGGTCGGCGAACCACTGGCCGCATTCGGTCAGGCCCTGGACGGGAAAATGGGCGGGATAACCCTTGTACTCGGGGGTGTGGGCCAGGCTCCAGAAGTGGCCGCCGTAAAAACCAACCTGGGCGATGTCCGGCCGGGCGTCGCCCAGAAATTCCAAATACGCCTTGTCGGCATAAGCGTCCCAGTGCGCGACCAAGCGCGTGAATTCCAGGCGCTCGCGCGGCTGCGCCGCCAGAGGCCAAGTCCAGAGCAGAGCCAGACATCCGGGGAGAAAAAATCCTTTGTTCATGAAGAGGATTATAGAAGGCCCGGTCGCTTTGCCCCCTCATTCCCCGCTTCCGCCAGGCGGAACAATCTCGGCTCAACGCTTGCGGTCGTCGTCGCGGATCGTAGCCACTCCATACGGATCGGCCACGATCGCATCGACGGCCCCACTGAGGTTGACGGAAAACGTCTCGTCCTTTTCCATCTTTTTGTCGCCGTAGATGGCGATGCGGATGGTTGTCGTACACGATTCGCTGGAAGTTTGTGTAAGGAGAGAATTACCAAAACCCGAAAAGACGAAAGCACGACAAAGAGGGAGAATGTGTTTTTCCCTATTTCATCGGTTCGTGGTTTTCGATCTTTCGGGCTTTCGTGAGTGGTGTTGTCCATGCCCATAACTTCGCGCCGTGGGGTCTATGAAAAGCATTTCCCCAAATGCGAAGAAACCGGATGAACTGACTCTGTTTTTTTCGCCTTCAACTCCGCCAACAGCATTCTGAAGTCATCGTGGGAGGTTGTTTTGCGAGGAAATCGCACACAGGCACCGCGCGGGGGGGTAGGCCCTTCGGGCTGTTTTTGCGACAAAAAGTTGTCGCAAACTGATAATCAAAAATTGCCAATTGCCAATTACCAATTGCCAATTTCCAATTTTGGAAGTGATTCAACCCAGGTTTTTCCATGGCACCAGGTTTTTCCAATTGGCAATTGGCAATTGGCAATTGGCAATTTTTCATCTGCCCCGAAAGGGGCCACTTCTTCCGGGCGGGTCCCGGAAGAAGAAGCATAGATACTTTGGAGCAGCCCGGCTGCTCCCAGCAGCCGGGCTGCTCCAACGGCCTCCCAGGTCTACCAACCTGCCGTCAATCGTCATTGACAATGGTGCCAAGCCCTTGGCCGTCCCCGATGACTGCCCCCGCGGCACCGCTGAGGTTGACGAAGAAGGTCTCATTGCCCTCCTTGGTCTTGTTGCCGTAGACCGCGATGCGGATTGTCTTGGTCGTCTCGCCTGGAGCAAAGGTTAGGGTGCCGCTCGCGGCCTTGTAGTCGCCACTCTTGCCGGAACTCGTGGCCGTGCCGTCGGCGGTGGCGTAGTTGACTGAAACCGTCTGGCTGCTGGGCGCCGACAGGCTGACCGTGAAGACGAACCAGGTGGTCCCCGAGTTGCCTTCCAGCATGGTCACGTCGCCGATGGTGAGCGCGGGCTGCGTGTCATCGTTGAGGATCGTCGCCAGGCCCAAGCCGCCGATGATAGTGGCGTTATTTGGGTTGGTGATCACGACGCCGAAGTCTTCGTCCGGTTCGATGAGCGTGTCGCCGTTGACCCACACGGTGATGGTTTGGCTGGTCTCGCCCGGAGCAAAGGTCAGCGTCCCGGAGACGGCCGTGAAATCGCTGCCGGCGGTGGCAAGGGGATTGGGGGCGCCCACGATATTCGTGGCGATGCTGTAATCGACCGTCGTGGTCTTGTCGGTGGGGCCGGTCCGGGTCACGGTGAAGACCGCCGCGACCGTGCCGCTGTTGCCTTCCGTGACCGTCATGCCGCTGCTGATCCTGAGAAGGGTGGGCGGGTCATCGTCGAGGTTGGTCAGCGACAGGTCCACGGCGTCCATGCCGTTGTAGGCGGGATCGGCGCTCACCGCCGGTCCGGTCAAGATCTTGTAGGCGATGTTCCCGTCGTAGACCGGATCATCGACGCCGGTCACGGTCACTGTCTGATAGATGTTCCAGTTGTCCGGCGTAAAGGTCAGGCTCGTGACAGAAACAGCACCCTCCGTGGGGTCGCTGGAAGCAAGGGCGACGGTCACGTCTGCCGCCAGCTGCGTGTTGAGCTTGACCGCGAACTGCACGGTGCCGCCGGCTTCGGTCGTGGTCAAGCCGGGTGTGGGCCGCACGCGAATTCCCGCTGGCGGTGCTGGGGGCGTCAGCAAGAAAGCATGGGTCTCCCCATTAACCCAGCCGGTGCCCAGGATTTGACCCTGATCGTTGATGTCGATGGCGGCCGTGAGCGACCAACCCTGGGCCGGGTCGATGAGGGAGTTCAGATCGGTCATGGTGCCCTTGTCCCAGACGAAGGCACGCTGTCCGGATTCGACATAGACGCCGCCGCCCGAATAGGATCTGCCCACGACCTGGCCGAACGAGTTGATGCCGTTGCCCTCGCTGACGGTGGCTCCGGGGAGGAAACCCAGGCCGGTCATGTGGCCGTCGGCCCACACGAAGCCCTCGCGCGGCTGAAAGAGGGCAAAGTTGCCCCCGGAATACCTCGGGCCCGAAACGCCGACGACCTGGGCGGCGTCGTTGAGGTCGTATTCCTTGCTGTCATATTCCCCGGGAAGCGCACCCAGGGCTATGGCTTGGCCACCGCTGTACAAGTAGGCGCGCGTATAACCGTACGGGCCAATCCGATTGCCGCCCGCCTGCCCGGCATTGTTCAGCGCGTTGCTGCTATAGCCGGCCCCTTCCGAGTCGTACACGGTTTGCAGTCCACGGACGTTGTCCCACAGGCCGAGGCCGTAAAGGATCTGGCCGCTGTCGTTGATGGCGGTGCCGCCCGCCAAGGGGATGCCGAGCGTCCCGAAGTCGGTCATCAGATCGTTGATGCCATCCTGGTTGGCATCTTCGAACCACAGGTCCGGGGCGCCGTCTTGATCGGTGTCCCGGGGGTGGATGAGAACGCCCTGGGTGACGCCGGCGAGGTACGCCGAGCCGACCACGACGCCGGCGTCGTTGATGCCGCTGCCCGTGGCGTAGGCGGGGCCCAGAAGGCCCACGTTTTGCGCACCGCCGGCGCTGGTCCAGAGCACGGTGGTCGCGCGGTCGCTGGACTGGCCGAGCACCACGCCCGCATTGTTGAGGTCTGTGGGCGTGAAGGTGCCGAGATCGGCGATGGCGAAGCTGAGCAGGCAGCGATCTTCCAGCGCTTCCAAGGTCAGCCGGCGGGGCCGGTTTCGCATCCGTGCCGGGTGGCTGCGTTGGGAGTCGGATTTCAGCAAAGAGGTGAGCCACATGGTTTTCCCTTTCTTGTGGGAAGGCGGCCTGCGCTGACAAGACCATGTCCTGGGCACGCAAACCGAGCGCCCGGGGCTGGCCTGGGCGCCGCTGAGGACTTTTTCGCGAGGATTCTACCGCACATTACCTTCCCACGCGAAAGGCCATAAACAGGCTTCGCTTTCCCTTCCCACAGTGACCCGGAAAAGAGCCAATCGCGCCGCGAGAATTGGAGTTTCGGGAAAAAAGGGTTGTTGAGCCAGAGGCGCCAGCGAGGACCAACGAAATCTCTCGGCCATTAGTCCAACGAGGGTTCCTAATGTTTGCCTGGGAATAATGCGGTTTCTAAAAAACGCTTTTTGAGGCTTTTCTTTGGTGAACTTCCTGGGGGGGTGTGGGGATTTTGCACAGCATTTTGCACAGAAACCGGATGCCTTTGCGGAATTGGCCCCGCGACCGGAATTGACGCGAGTGGCGAAATGATAATCACAATGGCAATGGAGCAAATGACTTGCAACATTTTCCACTCGCGTCAACAGCAGCACGAGTGTGAGATTGTGTCAAAGAGATGCTACCTTACGGGAGCTTCTTCGCTTCCACTTCCGTCAGCAGTTTCTGAAACTCGGGATGGCTGCGGAGGGGTTCAAGTGCCGCGGCGTTTTTCAGCTCCGCGGCGTCCCGATAGCCGTGCTTGATGGCGTGTCGCAGCATGGCAATCGCCTGATCGCCGTAACTACGGGCGAGTTCGCGGCGCTTTTCTTGCGGCAGCGAGTCCTTGTTCGCCAGGGTAACGCAGCGGGCCAGAAAAGAAGCGGCCTGGCGGTAATCTTGCCAGCGGTCGGCAAAAACGCGGGGCAGCTCGGCGGCGGCTTTGGCCGCCGCGAAATGGTCCTGTAACAGCAAGCGAACATCGGCCAGGGCGGCGAAGTGATTGCGCAGCTTTTCCCGGTAGATCGGCACCTTGGCGTTCACGGCCAGGGCGGCTTGCTGGCAGGTAATGGCGCGTTGCAAGAGTTCGCCGGCGGCTTCGCGAGATTTTTTATCGCTTTGGTCCTTGAGCACTCCCGCCAGGAGATGAAGCGTGTTGCCGACCCGGCTTTGCTGATTGGGTCCCCCGGGGGACTTGGCCAGGTTCTCGCGCAGGTCCAGGGCTTCGCGCAAGGTTTTTTCCGATTTCTGCGACCAACCGAGCTCTTCGAGAATCTGGGCCAAGATTTCCTGGTCCGCGATGGCTTTTTTTGCAAACGCCGGATTCTGGGGAAAATCCTGGGCCAGCTTGCTGTGCAGAGCAAGGACTTTGCGTCGCTGGTCGGCGGCGGCGGCCAGGTCGCCGCTTTTCTCCAGCGCCAATCCCAGATTGTGGTGGGTGCCGGCCAGGTCGATGCGATAAACAGGAAGGTGGGGATACTCCTCGACCAGGGCGATTTGCAGCTCAATGGCGCGGTGGAAATGCTTGAACGCCGCGGGCCATTCCTTGCCGCGGGCGTTCAGGCTGCCCAGGACGGTGTGGCTCATGGC
Organism: uncultured Alcaligenaceae bacterium; assembly: GCA_964518515.1. Classification (GTDB taxonomy): domain Bacteria; phylum Planctomycetota; class Planctomycetia; order Gemmatales; family Gemmataceae; genus CAZFGM01. The sequence goes on from CAZFGM010000069.1 coordinate 14,460, forward strand.
CAGTTCCATGCGGTATTCGGCGATGTGCGGATATTTCTGGACCAGCGCTTCCTGGAGGGCGCGGGCTTTGCCGACGTGATCGAGGCCGGCCTGGGGATCGCCGCCGTCGGCCAGCAGCCGGCCCAGATTGTAGTGGCTGCCGGCCAGTTCACTCTGGTAGCGATGGGCGGCGGGGAAGTCCTCCACCAGCCGCTGGCGCAAGTCGAGGGCCCGGCGATACAACTTCTCGGCCTCCTTCGCCTCGGTGCGTTTGTGCGTGACTCCCAGGTTATTGAGGCTGATGGCCAGGGCCGCGCGATACTTGGGCGATTGGGGAAACTTTTCCGCCAGTTCGGTCATGAGGTCGGTGGCCCGGCGCAGGTGCTTTTCGGCGCCGGCCTTGTCGCCGATTTCGTGCAACAGATTGCCCATGGTATTATGGGCTTCGGACAGATCCGCACGGAAGGAAGGCATCTCCGGATGGTCCTCGGCCAATTGCCTCCGCAGATCCAGTCCCTGGCGCAAGGATTCTCCGGCCGCCCGCGGGTCGCTGTTTCGCAGGAAATTGCCCAATTGGAGGTGAGTGGTCGCCAGGCGGTGGCGGTGCCGCGGGACGGCTGGATAATCCTTCATCAGTTTGGTATTAACCTCGATGGCCTGACGATACTGTTCCAGGACCTGGGGGCCGGTCTTCACGACCCGGCTCTGCAGGGCGTAACTATGAGCCAGTTCGCTCCGATACGCCGGCACATCCGGAACGTCCTCGACCAACTTGACCAACAGGAGGTGGGCATGAGCGTAATGATCGGCGGCCTCGCGGAATTCGCCGTTCTGCCGGCACAGCTGGCCCAGTTCTTTGTGCGTCAAGGCCAGGCCGAACCGGTTCTCTGGATTAGAACCCCGACTGTTCGCCAAATGGGTGCGCTGGCCCAAGGCCAGGCGGAACTGCTCGATGGCCGCCTTTTTATCTCCCTGGTTTTTCAGCAAAACCCCCAAGCCATGCTGCGTGTTGCCCAACGACTGGCGAAAAGCTGGAACATTGGCATATTCCTCGGCTAAAGCCGTCAGGCCGGCGATGGCTTCGCGATAAAACTTTTCCGCCTCTCCGGGTCGGCCGAGGTGGGTGAGAACATTGCCAAGATTGGCCTGGGCGAGAGCCTGTTGGTGACGAAAATCCGGCACGTGGGCCAGGTCCTTTTTCGCCTTTTGATACAAAAGGAGGGCGTCGCGCAAGGTCTTCTCGGCATCGTGAAACTTGGCGGTTTCATACAGAAACCAGGCCAGGTTGTTATAACTGGCCGCCAGGCCGTAGGAATATTCGAGGATTTCTGGAAATTGGGTGGCCAACTGGTCCAGCGCTTCCAAGGCCGCCCGATTGGCTTTTTCCGCTTGGGCAAACCGGCCGGTTTCCATGAACACCCGCGCCAGGTCGTGATGGGTGTTAGCCAAAGAGAAGCGGAGGATGGGATAGTCCGGGAATTCAGGGGCCAGCAGGGCCAATAGATCGCCGGCCTTGACCCACTCCCGTTCGGCTTCTTTCAATTGGCCGGTCTCTTTCCGCAGGTTGCCCTGGGCGAAGTGCAGGATGGCCAATCCCTGGCGATGCTCGCGTTTGCCGGGGGACTCGGCCACCAGCTTCTCGAAGCGTGGCCGGGCCTCGTGGTAGGCCGCTTCCGCGGCTGGATAATTCCGCATTAGCCGATGGATGTCGCCGGCGCGGAAGTAGGCCAGGGCGACATGATAGGGCGCCAGCGGATTGTCCTTATTTTTTTTCGAAAAGGTCTCGCAAAATTTCAGGACCTCTTTTAGCCCCTGGCGATATTCCGCTTCGCGGTGCGGTTCCTTTGTCAAGCCCTGGGTCAGGAAATCGAAGTAAGGATCCAGCGCATCCATGGCAGCCTTGAAATTGCCCATTGCCAACTCCCGCTGCGCTTCGGCGAAAACTTTTTCCTTTTTGACCAGATCTCTCTGGTCCTCGGTTTTCTTTTTCTGAATCTCCGTTTCCTTTTTTTCTTCTTCGACCTGTACCAGAGCCTTTTTGACCTGTTCTTTCTCCTCTTGGACCCGGTCCAGGGCATCTAAGGTCAACACGTGCTCGCGCCAAAACCAGACCAACATGACGATAACCAGCACTCCGGCGGCAATGCTTGCCGTCGTCACCACGGCCCTGTGGCGGCGCGCGAATTTGCGGGCCCGCTGCCACAAGCTCGGCCGTTTGGCCCGGATCGGCTCGTCTTTGAGAAAGCGCTCCAGGTCGTCGGCCAACTCTTGGGCCGAGGAATAGCGTTCCGCGGGATTCTTGGCCATCGCCTTGAGGACAATGGTTTCCAGTTCCTTGGGAATCGAGGGGTTGAGGCGGCGCGGCCGGCGCGGCTCGTCGAAGGCGATCTGGCGTAATAACTCCTGGCGATCGCCGCCGCTATATGCGGGCTCCAGGGTCAACAGTTCATACAGCGTCACCCCCAGCGAGTAAATATCCGTGCGGTGATCGATGCCGACGCGTTGGGCCAGGGCTTGTTCGGGGCTCATGTAGCGCAAGGTGCCGACCAGGTCGCCGGAGAGGGTGAGCTTGTTATCGGTTTGCATCTGGGCCAGGCCGAAATCGGTGATCCACAGGTTGCCGCGCGCGTCCACGAGCAAGTTGGCGGGCTTGATGTCGCGATGGATGACGCCGAATTGATGGGCGTGTTCCAGTCCCTCGGC